>CAKOWP010000001.1 GCA_934122385.1 uncultured Clostridia bacterium
AATGTCTACAAATGCTCCGAAATCTATAACATTTCTTACTGTTCCTGTTAAAATCATACCTTCTTTTAAATCTTCTAGTTTCAAAACATCTTGTCTTAATATTGGTTTTGGCATATCTTCACGAGGGTCTCTTCCTGGCTTGCTAAGTTCTGAAATTATATCTGATAATGTCATTTCACCAATTTCTAGCTCTTTTGCTGTTTTTGCTACATCAACTGTTTTTAATTTTTGTCTTAGCTCGTCTGTTTTTTCTTTATCTCTTAAATCTTCTTTATCAAATCCTAAAGATTTTAATAATTTTTCTGTTGCTTCGTAACTTTCTGGGTGAACTGCAGTTATTTCTAGTGGGTTTTTACCGTCTATAATTCTTAAGAATCCAGCACATTGTTCAAATGCAACTTTTCCTAGCTTTGGTACTTTTAAAAGTTCTTTTCTTTCTTTTAATTTTCCGTTTTCGTCTCTATATTTTACAATGTTTTTTGCTATTGTGTTGTTTATTCCTGATACATATGAAAGTAGTGATGGTGTTGCTGTGTTTACATCAACTCCTACTTTGTTAACACTGTCTTCTACTACGCCTGTTAGACTTTCGGCTAATTTTTTTTGGTTTACATCGTGTTGATATTGTCCAACTCCTATTGCTTTTGGGTCTATTTTTACAAGTTCTGCAAGTGGGTCTTGTAATCTTCTTGCTATTGATATCGCTCCTCTTATAGAAACATTTATGTCAGGATATTCTTCTGTTGCAAGTTTTGATGCTGAATATACTGATGCTCCGGCTTCACTTACAATTACATAGTGTACTGGTCTTGATGCTTCTTTTATCATATCTGATACAAACATTTCTGATTCTCTTGATGCTGTTCCGTTTCCTATTGCTATCATGTCTATTTTGTCTTTTTCAATTAGTTTTAATAATTCTTTTTTAGCGCCTTCTACATCATTTTGTGGTTCTGTTGGATATACTGTTGTGTAATCTAAAACTTTTCCTGTTTCGTCTATTACGGCTATTTTACATCCAGTTCTATATGCTGGGTCAAATCCCATTACTGTTTTACCTTTAATCGGTGCTCCTAGTAACAATTGTTTTGAGTTTTGTCCAAATACTTTTATTGCTTTTTCTTCTGCTTTTTCTGTTAAATCTGAACGAATTTCTCTATCAATTGATGGTTCTATTAGTCTTTCAAAACTATCTAATATTGTGTCTTTTAGCATTTGTGTGAATTGTGTTTCACCTTTCATAATATCTTTTTCTATGTATGCTAAAATTTTGTCTTCTGGTTTTTCAATAGATACTTTTAGGAAGTCTTCTTTTTCTCCCCTGTTTATTGCCAAAATTCTGTGGCTAGGAATCCATTTTAATGCTTCACTATAGTCATAATACATCTCATAATTTGATTTGCTTTCAGGGTCTTTTGCTTTTGTTTTAATAAGTCCCTCTCTATAGCATTGTCTTTTTATCTCTTTTCTGTATTTTGCATTGTCAGAAATATCTTCGGCTATAATGTCTAGAGCTCCTTGAACTGCGTCTTCTGGTGTTGCTACCACTTTGTCTTTATTTTTCTTGTCTTCTTCTGATAAGTTTTCCACATTAACATATTCTTGTGCTATTTCTAATATTGGTTTTGTTTCTGTTTGTTCAATTATTATCTGTGCTAGTGGTTCTAATCCTTTTGCTTTCGCTACTGTTGCTCTTGTCTTTTTCTTTTGTTTGTATGGTCTATAGATGTCTTCTACTTCTGCAAGTGTTTTTGAAATTGCTACGGCTTGTAGGATTTCGTCTGTTAATTTTCCTTGCTCGTCTATTGATTTTATTACTTCTTCTTTTCTTGTTTCTAAGTTTCTTAGGTATGATAGTCTTTCTCCAAATGTTCTTAGTACTTCGTCACTTAGTCCTCCTGTTACTTCTTTTCTGTAACGTGCGATAAATGGTATTGTGTTTCCTTCGTCTATTAATTTTATTGTGTTTTCTACTTGTTGTAGTTTTATGTTTAATTCTTCTGCAATTGTTTTTGCGATTTTATCCATTGTTTTCCTCCCTTTAATTTTAAAAAATGCTTTTAATATTGTTTGATTTGTTTAATTTTTATGTTTTCGACATTTTTTGATATGTTTTGTCAATTTTTGGTATTTTATTGACTTTTTTCTTTGTTTAATATATCATAAATTTGAATAAAATGAAAGGGGGAAATTGAAAAATGATTTCATCAGATTTTAGAACTGAGGCTCGTAGAAAATTATCTGGCAAATGGGGCAAAGCGGTTTGCATTTTTTTAGCATATGTGGCTTTAACTTTTGTTATTAAATTTATTGAAGGTCTTTTTCCTGATTCTATGGAACAATTATTTAATATTGTAAATACTATTATTAATGTTCCTTTATCTTTTGGACTTGTATTTGCATTTTTAAAATTATTTAATGATGAAGATGTTAAGGCTTTTGATTTTGCTACTTTAGGTTTTTCTAATTTTGGAAAATCTTGGGGTGTTACTTTTCAAATATTTTTGAAAATGATTCTTCCAGAAATCGCCGTAATAGTTGCTTTTGTAATTTTAATAGTTGGTTATATGTCTATGGGGATTATGGCTATTTCTACTCAATCTGCTGGTGCTTCAGTATTTTCTAATTTTATGCTAATAATTGGTATAATACTTTTAGTTGCTTCTATTATATGGCTAATAACTAAATCATATTATTATCAATTGGCTATATTAGTTGCTATTGATAATCCAGATATGTCTGGTGCAGATGCAGTTGAAGAAAGTAAAAGATTAATGACTGGAAAACGTGCTAGTTTATTCTGCTTAGAACTTTCTTTTATTGGTTGGGCTATTTTAAGTGTGGCTACATTGGGAATTGGTTTCTTATGGCTTGTTCCTTATGTTCAATTTGCTAATGTTGCTTTTTATAAATATGCAACTGGTAATAAAGAAGATGTTGAAGTTATATCATAAGATTATAGTACTTAAAAATTTAAAATTATACTGTGTAGTGTAATTTTATACATTAAGAAGTTTTTATAGCTTTTCAAATAGTAAAAAAAAACGGAAATTATTCCGTTTTTTTAATTATTTAATTTTCTAATATCATCATTACTTTGAGCACGTTGCATATTATTAGCATCTCTCATATTTAGTTTTCCGTCAAAATTTGTATCAAATGCTAGTTTTTTTATCGTAGTATTTAGTATACTTAGTTCATCCTTTTTGATATATCTTTTTGCTTTTGTTATATCACTTAAATTTAAAATTCCATCCCCATTTAAATCACCTCTTGCAATAATTGTTAGTCTAATTGGAGTTTCATTTTCTTTTTGGAATTCTACAATCATTCCAGTTCCTATATAAGTAACTCTGTCTGTTATATCATTTTCATCCTTATCGTATACTCTTATGTCATCTGCATTCGTATCGATACTATTCTTGAAGTCTTCTAATTTAGTTCCCTTTGTATTTTCATTTTCTTTTGATTCATCTTCTATTGTTAATTTTGGAAGAATTCCTAATATGTATTTGTCTGAAACATCATATACATTTTCTTCTAATTTAGCATCATCTACATAATTGTCTTCATTAGAAATTACATATTGATTTGATTTAATGTATAATGGTTGTTCCCATACTGCATAAAGTGTTACATCAGAATTTGCTTTGTATGCATCCCCAGGTTTGTATTGTACGGTTTTACTATCAGCTACTGTTGTCCATCCTTTAAATGTATATCCTTCTCTTGTTGGTTCTTCTGTACTTACTATTAAATCCATATCTTTCTCTTTTATTTGGTCTTCTGGTACAGTTGTTCCTGCTCCTCCATCATTAGCATCATAGTGTACTGTATATTTCGTTTCTTCTTGTAATCTGTTTAGTATATCTATACTAATTACAGTATCTGTATTACATGGTGTAGGTGTGTTTATTTTTAAGTAGTCTTCATTACTTGATGTAATATTTGAAATATACATTTTTCCAGTACTTTCTTCTTTCTTAAATTCTATATCTAGTTCAAGGTCTTCATCTACTTTTGTATATCCTTCTGGTGCTGCTGCCTCTCTAAATACATATTTATGTGTTCCTTCTTCTGTTGGTACTTGCATACTTGTTAATCTAGTACTGTAGTCTTTGTCTTGTTCAATATAACAATAATCTAATTTTCCTTTTCCATAGTCATTATTCATTGTTTCTGCATATAGTGCTGTATTATCACTATCTGGCAACCATACTTTAAATAATGCCATGTTTTCAATTGCTTCTCCAGTTTCAGCATCTTTCTTTGTTATATCAAGTGTATATTTATTTAAGTCTTTTTCATTTACGTTATTTATTGTAATGTTTAGTAAATCTTTATTCTTACTTTTGATACTTGCATCTCCTGACAAGATTGTTGGATTATCTTTCATTACAATTTTTCCATTGCTTTCTTCAAATTCTACTTGTAATATAACAGGTTCTTCTAATTTAACATATCCATCTGGTGCTTTTATTTCTGTTATTTCATATTTGTATGTTCCTGGTTTTTCTGGTTTTTGTAGATTTTCTATTTTTGCTTTTCCTTTATTGTCTGTTTCAAATTGTCCTATATATGTTTCTACATCTTTCATTTCTGGTTCTTCTTCAGTTCCAACATTTTCTTGTTCTATCATTTTAACATCAAATTGTGCTTGACTCTCTGTAATTAATTTTCCAGTTTTCTTATCTACTTTATTTGCTATTATGGTATATAAATCTTCTTTTGGCTCATTTACTGGTTTTAAATATACAGTAGAATAATCGTCATTAAAGTCATAATTTATATCAGAAGATACAATTGTTAATTTACCAGTATTTTGATTTCTTATTATTTTTGTTTCCATTGCTTCTTTTGCTGTTTGGAACCCTTCAGGTGCATCTAATTCAGTTACTTTTATATTGATATTTCCATACCCATCAAACAAATCACTTGTTATTTTTCCATTAGAGTCTGTAATTGCTTCCCAAGTAGTGTTGTATTCACCATATTCTTGTTCAACTTCTATTTTAAATTTAGCTCCTGGTATTAATTCTCCATATTCCGAATCATTAATATGATGTTTTTCTAAAACAATTTTGTAACCATGTTTATTTGTTCCAATAGTGTTTGTTACTGTTAATTGAATATTTCTAGTTCCTAGTTCTCCTGTTACTTCTGCGTCGTCAGGATTACTTATTATTTCATAGTATTTTATATTTCCTTTTGTATTATATTGAACTAGTAGGATTATATCTTCTATTGTTGTGCAGTCTTCCCTTTCTTCTTGATGTATTGTGTATAATACTGTTTTTCCTGCATATGGTCTTCCTGCTTTTGTTTCTGTAAATCCGTTTTCATCTGTCATTTTTGTTGTAACATTTAAATCTGTTTCTGTAATGTCTGATTTTGTTTGTATTTTTGATGTAATCGTAAATTTAGAGCCTTCTAATGGTGTTTTTACAATATTTCCATCGTCATCTTTTGTTTTTAACATATTTGTTATTTGCATATTTGTTTCAGATTCATTATTGACTTTTATTGTAATTACTTTATTTTTTTTGTCAATTGATGTCTCAAATCCTGCATTTTCTAATATGTTAATGTCTGGTTCATCTAGTCCTCCATTTGTTGAACTTAAATAATTCACTTGTACTTTTACTGTTCCAGATGTTATTTGATTCCCAAATTTATATCCTTCTGCTGCTTCTGTTTGGTCAATATTTATATCAATTTCTCCATTATTCTTAATATCTTCCACTTTTATAACACCTTTTTCTAGTATATAACCTTGTTTTGATACATCTGATGTTTTTGCATTTTCTAATTTAGAAATTATATCTCCTTTATCATGTGTTATTTCCACATTAAATGTTGAATCATTAATTCTTAAATTTGTGTCTATTTCTTGTGATATTATTTTTATAGTATATGGATTTCTATTGGCCTTTATTTTTTCATCTGTCATAACAGTTGCATATAAGTCTGCTGACCCCTCTGGTTTTACTTCTGTTTTTAAGAAGTAGTTATCATTTGTTATATTTTTTATGTTACCATTTTCGTCATATTCAATTTTTACGCTAAATGTATCTCTTTTGTCATACTCTTCTGGTGTAGATGTTTCTTTAAATGTGTATTCAATTGTTTTGTTTTCTACTTTTTGTCTTAGAGATACATATATTTTCCTTCTTGCTGAATCTGTTTCATTTTCTTCAAATATTGTATTTTCACTTTCTGTTGTTCCATCTGAATTTTCTTCTTTTGATATTATTGTGTATTTTACACTTTCGTTTGCTTTTTCTAATGTTATACTTCCATATTCTTTTCCTATTATAACAACCACATCATTTGAGCCTGTTGGTATTAATTTAACTTTTGCATTATCTGAATTGCTCTCTACTTGGTAAATTACTCCTTCACTATTTAGTTTTGCTGTAATTTCTATAATTCCATTAGATGTATAATCCTCTGGTTTATATTTTTCTCTTATTGTATATACTATTGTTTTATCTGATGGTAATTTTCCTAATTCATAGTATATTTGTTCTTTACTCGTAGTTTCTGTGCTTTCGTCTCCGATAATCTTTGAATTTGATTCAGTTCCAGATTCATCAATTTCTTTATATCCTATTTCGTATTTTACTTCCTTATTGTCTTTTATTACTGTAATTGAGCTTTGCTCTTTGTTTTTATCGTCATCTGGTTTTATATCTTCTGGTTTATATTCAGAAACTATTACAACAATGTCATGTGAATTTTCTGGATCTTCAATTGCATCCACTCTACTAGAATCTGTTGTTATTCCTTTAATATGTCCATACATATCATATTCTACAGTTACTTCAAATGTTCCTACTTTATAGTAATCTCCTGGATAATCAACTTGTTCAAATGTATATATTATCGTTTTGTTTTGAGGTGTAACTCCTAGATCATAATGTAAACTTTCTTGTGCTTCTGTTTCGGCTACATCTGTTCCAATAGTCTTTTCATTTGTATAGTTTCCATTTCCATCACTTTCTTTTGATGTTATGTTATATCTAACTTCTTTTACATCTTTTACTAATGTTAAACTTGAACTTGTTTCATTTTTAAATGTAATGTCTATTGTTCCATATTCTTCACTTACTGTTACATCTGCATATTGTTGATTACTATTTGATATTAGGTTTAGTGAATATTCTGTTTCACCTTTTTCAATTGTAAGTGTTGTATTGTTGTTATTATCCGCTTTATATCCTATTCCAGGTGTTCTTTCTGCAATATTAATTGTAATTCTTCCTGCTTCTTGTCTATTTAATATATCTGCAATTCCGTCTTCTCCTGTTGTCACAGTTGTTTGTGTTCCATTTATCGAAACATCATATTCTGTTCCTGATATTCCCAAATCAGTATAATTTTTGTCTTCATTTTGTATGTGTATGTCATATGAATTGTCATTTGCTATCTTTAATAAGATTTGCACTGGTGTGTTTTCTAGGTATTTTAATTTTCCTCCTAAAGCTATCTCAACATTAATATTACTTGGGTTGCTTAATATATTTCTTGACAATATACTTCCGTCTTCATTATAGATAATTTGTATAATTACATCTTGAATCTTTCTATATGAATCTGGTTTGTTTATTTGTGAAACCGTGTAATTTACTATTCTTTGTGTTGTTCCTGTTTCTTTAAAGTTGTCTATTCCATATGTTATTGTACCATCTTCATTAGTTGTTATACTTTTTTCTTTTATTGCACTTCCTCCAGCTACTTCTTGTGAAGTTACTTTAAATTGTATTCCTGAAATTGGTGCATTTGTTATTTTGTCATAGTTTATTATTCCTATATTGATTCCTTTTGGCATATTTCCTAAAACATCAAGTTCTATATATCTTTCATTTTGGAATTTAGTTGCATCTATCTTTGTAACTTCTTTTCCTGATTTTATAGTATATTCTTTTATTTTTCCTTGTTCATTAAATGCAACTTCTACTACTATTGGTGTTGTGTTTTCGTAATATCTATTTGGTGTTGATGTTTGTTTTATTGTATATTTTATAGTTTCATTTTTATATGGTTTTGCTATATATGCTGTTAGACTTCCATTTTGGTCTGTTATTGCATTTCCTGATGCATTATCTCCTTTATCGCTTGTTATATCAAATGTTACACCAGAAAGCTTCTTCTCATTATAGAATTTATCCATAACATTTAATTTTATTGCAAATTTTGGTTCATTTTTAATTCTTATTCTTAAGTCTTCAACTTCTGTTGTTCTTACGTCGTCAGCACTTTCTCTTTTTGAAACCATTTCAAACAACTTATTATCTGATTTTACATCTTTTATTGTTCCGTCTTTATTGTATGTAACCGTAAATTTTAAGTTATCTAACGGAATATATCCATTTGGAACTGTTGTTTCAGAAAGTGAGTACTCTACTTTTTCTCCTGATTTTGCTATTCCAACTGTTGTTAATTTATCAGATGTTATAGTTTCATTTTCATCTTTATTAGATTTTATATCAAATTGTGCTGTTATTTTTTCATTTGAATCATATTCATCTTGTTTTTCTATTATAAAGTTTAATTTTCTATTAAATATAATTTTTATTTTTAGATTATTATTTTCAAAGCTAACAACTTCTGCATTTGCCTTTCCGGTTGTATCTGTACTTAATACTGTTGCTGCTGATATTCTTCCTTTGTCATCATAAGCAACTTTAACTCTTACTGGCTCTGTTTCAAAATATCCTTTATTTCCCATTAATGATGTATTAATTACATATTCATTTTGACTTCCTTTAACATTTCCACCCCAATAAGTATAGTTTGTTTTTCCCTGTGAACTTGTTGTGTAATATCCATCATTTCTATATTCATATGATTGTCTTGTTCCATAATCACTTCCTGAATAAGGAGAGATTCTTATATTAGGTATTCCACTTCTTGAAACATTATCAATTGTTGTTACTTCCATTGTTGTTATTGGTGCATATTTAATAGTTATTCCTAAATTTGTGCCATCTATTATTTTTACATCTAAGAATTTTTTAATGTTATTATTTGAACGTTCTTCATCTATTGTATATTTTTCTATTCTTCCTCTATTATTATATTTTACTGTTATTGTTGCAATAATTTTTGAATAATCCCATGATAATTGTCTTGGTCTATATTGTTGATATTGTATTGGTGAAGATGGTGCTTGTTCTTCGTAAATGTAATATGTTCTTGTTGCTGAGCTTGTTTCTGTTGGTCCAATTCCTGCTTTTGCCCAGTCTCCATTTGTATTAGTAGTATAATTTTGTGTTAATATTTCACCATATCCGTTACCAACATAGTCAATATTTGTTAATCCTGTTGTTCCAGAGTAGCTTCCTGGTGTTTGTGCTTTCACTACTTCTAGTACACTGTTTACTGTATATGTTATTTGACCTATTACAAATGTAGCACTTTCTCCATCTGATGATACATTTATTCTATCTATAGATGTATCTTTTGATAAAGCTGTTACTAAATCTGTTAATGTTGCTCCTCTACTTTCAGATTTATATATATCTTCTTGTACTTTTTGTATCCTATTTTGCATTGGAACTTTTGACACATCTACATTTGAATATCCAGGTCCTCTTGTTGTACTAATTTTGTATCTTCCTGATAAAGCTTCTCCTGTATACATATCTTCTGCTTTTACATTCATAAATAAGTATGGATAGTGTTTAATTGTTACAGACACTGTATGTCTTGTATGCGTTACAGATACAAATCTTGTGTCTGCTACCCATCCAAGATAAGTATTATATCCTCCTGGTATACTTACTCCATTTACTAGTCCATTGGCATCGAATGTTACATTTACAACAATTTCCGCTCTTATTGCTCTATATTTATCAGATAGATTTGTTTCTTTTATTCTTATTTGTCTTGTTTCACTTCCATTTGCGTTACTTGATACATATTTTCCATATTGTACATATCCTTCTCCATATGTATCTGTTGTTGTATTTCCTGTGTAGTTATCATCTCTTGTGTAATCAGATGTCATCATATATACATCATAATTTATATCTTTTAACTTAATACTATCATCATATTTGTCTACTGCTGTTATAGCTACTCCAAAGTCTTCTGTTTCATCATTTACAATTTTCAAGTCAATATTAAATCCGTCTGGGTTTATATTTGTTATTTCTGTATATCCTGCCCCTTGTAATATTTTTACTGAATCCCTAATGATTTTTCCTTGGCTATCATATGTTACCTCAATTATTAAATCTTCTGAAGGGAATTGGTATCCAGAAACTTTTTTAGTTTCTTTTATTGTATATTTTATCGTTCTATTAGCATAGTCTTTATCCATTCCCAAAGTACCTTGACCATTTATATCTGTTTGCATTGTACTTGTGCTTAATTGTTCATCATCTAATTCAGATTTTGCTGTAAATGTTAATCCTCTTAATGCGTATGTTGAGTCTTGACTATCTGTTGCTGTTATATTGAATTTTAGCATTTTACAGTTCTTTATTTCTACATTAATTGCAAAGTTGTCTCTTGGGTCTGTTATATTTGTTATTTTGCTAACTGATGCAAAATCTTGACCATCAATTACTTCTGCATTTTTTACATATCCATTTTCATCAAATGTAACTTCAACTTTTACTGGTTTTTCTATTGTTTGATATAGACTTGCTGCTCTTGTTTCTTCTATTGTATATACTATTTTATTATCTATTAGTGTTTTATCTAATTTTGCAACACCTAAACCATCACTATTTGTTAAAACATTATTATCACTTGTATTTATACTTGATGTTACACTGTATAATGTTCCAGCTAAATTGCTATTATCTAGTCTGTCTTTATTTGTAATGTTCATTAAGAATTCTGGATAATGTTTTAATGTTATTTGTACTATTCCTTTGTCATTTCCATTATATCCTGTATCTGTTGATTCAGATGGTGTTTTATAACTTACAGAAATCCAACGGTTTGCTTCGCCAACTAAACTTACATTATCAATTTCTCTATTTGAATTGTAATGTATTTTTATTTTGAATGTATCTAATTTTACATATCCTTGTGCAATTCTGTTTTCTGTTATTGTATATGTGATTTCACTATTTTGTCCTAATATTCCATTGTACATTTCGGCTACACCGCTTGAGTTTGTTTTTCCTGTTGTTGTGTCTGTGTTTTGTCTTATTGTATATTCAGCATTTTCTAATGGTGTATTATCCAAATATCCTAATGATGTTATAACAATTGGTGTTTTTGGTTCTATATATACCTTTAATTTTATTGTTTTTCCTTCTTTATTAACATATTCTAAATTACTTGATAAATTAGAGCATTCTTTTATATCTCCGTTTTCGTCATATAATAATCTAAATGTTTGTGTATCAATAGTTTTGTAGTTTTCTAATTGTGTTAATTGTTTTAATGTATATATTTGTAGTGAACTTGGTGCAACATATCCAATATCTATATCTGTTGTTCCTTTTCCTTCCAGGTTTATACTCGGTTGTATTTGATATTCAATATTATTTATTTCTGTACCTGTTATTTTATCTACTGTTTGTAGTTCTACTTTTAATTTTTCTTGTGGTTCGTTATATATTTCTATATTAATGTCATTTCCATTAGCAACATTTGTATCTATTATGTCCCATGTATTTTTATAGTTTTCATCTGTTTGTGCTTCTAGAGTTTTTTCTGCATCAACTGTTCCATCTTCTGCATATACTATGTTTAATGTAATTGTGTCTTTTAATCCTTTATAGTATTTAGCTGTTTGTGTCTCTTTTATTGTATATTTAACTGTTTGTCCTGCATAACTTGCACCTGCTAATGTTGTTACTTTCCCATCATTATTTGTTTCGTTTGTTTCTACTTGTATTCCTTTATTTGTGTATAGATAATATTTAAAGCCACTTACTCCTGTTAATGATTCTTTGTCTTTTGTTGTTATTCCAAATTTAAATGTATTTAAATTTTGGTCTATTAAATCTAGTGTTACAAAAGTTTTATTTGTTCCATCGCCTAATGGTATTGTTTGAATATCTTTTATTGATGCCCTACTGTCTGCATATCCTGCATCTTGTAGGTCTACAGATACTGTTCCATCTTCTGATACTTCGTCAATTTTTAATGTTTCCGTATATTCATTTTTTTTGTAACCATAAGGTTCTTCTGTTTCTGTTATTTCTATTGTTGTTCCTTTGCTTACTAATATTCCTTCAAATTCTACTTTGTCTGTTATTTCTAGATCTCTTTTTATTATCTTTGTGCCATCTGTTCTTGTAATAACTACATCATATTTTGCTCCATCTAATAAATTTCCTTCTTCATTTAATTTTCTTAAATCTAATGAGAAGTTTCCTACATCATCATAATTTCCATATATATCTAGATATAAATTAGATTCATATGCTGTATCTGTCTCGTAACCATTAAATGTTTTATTTTTAATAAGTCTATTACCCCATGTTGATTCTGCATTTGTTAATTCAACTATTAGTTTATTTTCATTGTATCTAAATGTTAATTTTATTTTTATTTTTGTACTTTCTATTTCATTTCCTTCTCCATCTGTTTCTGCAATGTATAACATATGTTCAGAATCTTTTGGAATTTCTATGTTTGTTACTTTGATTTTTTCTAGTTCTATATATCCTCTCTCATCTGTTTCTAATTGTTCATTTAAAAGTTGGCCATTGCTATTTTTTAGTGTATCTGAAGAAACTTTGACTGGTATATTAACTAAACTATTATCATTTTTATCCATTTTATTTATGTAAAGATTTAATAGAACATTGTCATTATCCTTTTTATCATTTGTATGATAATAAATAATATCTCTATCATTTATAATTGCCCCGTTTTTATTGTCTGAATAATCATATGGTGTTTGACTTACTATTTCATACTTATTATTTTTCTTTTGTAATTCTATTGTTTCTTCTGTTGCATCTACAACATATCCTATTTTACTTTTTACTTGTTGAACTTTTATTGTTAAATTATCTGCTGCAATTATTCTTGTAGATAACATTCCATTTGAGTCTGTTGCTCTTCCTTCAATTTTTCTTACATTTATTCCATCATCTATTGTTATGTTATATGTTGCACCTTGTAATGGTTTTCCAGTTTCTGAATCTGTTAAATTTAGTTTAAAATTATATGATTCTTCTTCATTTAATTCAAGCCCTATTCCAGCATAAGCTGCATGATATGTAAAGTCTTCTTCTGTATATTCTATGGCTTTGCAGTCAAAGAATGGTCCTTTTATATCACTTGCATCAACTATTTCTCTTTCTTCACCATAATTTACGCTTAGTAATATGTCTTCTGTTGTTGCTGAATAATTATTTGGTATTGTGTTGTTATCTAATTCTATTTTATATTGATATATTCCTTCTTCCTGTGGTTGTACCAAAAATGTAATTTTTCCTTCTTCATCTGTAATTCCTGTATATTCTTCATTTGTCATTGTTCCTATCAATTTTACAGATATTCCAGGGATAAATATATCGTTTTCTTGCATATCTGCTATTTGAACCTGAATAGCACTTGGATTTGCATTCATTTCACTTGTTAAATCTAATTTAACTTTATTGCTTGTTTGATTTATGTTAACATTTAAATCTGTTGGTACAGTTCTTGCAATATATTGTAATTTTCCATCATTTCTATATACAATCATTTCTTTTACAACATTGTCTTGATAATATCCAACTTTAGGACTTACTTCTGTTACTTTTATTTGAATATATCCACTTCCTGATAAAGTTAAATTTATTTTTCCATTTTCGTCTGTTTCTTGGTTATCATATGTTACTGTATCTCCGTATTGAGTCGTTACTTCTATATTGTAAATTGCTCCATTAATTTTTCCTCTTTGATTTAGTTTATCTGTTACTTCAATTTCAAAGTCAAAATTATTTGTTGCTTTGTTTACATTTACTGCGTTTACAACTGCATATGAATCGTTTATTCTTGTTGCTTGTACTTTATCATTATATTTTTTTTCAATTTTTGTTACTTTTCCACTATCGTCAAATGTAATCCTTAATGTAACATTTCCCATTGATTCATAATTAGGTGCTTCTGTTGTTTGTGATAATATGTAATCATATGTTCCTGCTTTTGGCATAATGCTTGGTGTAAATATAACTTTTCCATTTGCCTCTGTTGTTCCATATAATGCACTTAATTCATATTTATTGTTTATTTTTGGTTGTATTAATCTAAATTCTACATTTCCAATTTTTACACCTGTATTATTTTCTTCTGTTAAATTTACTTCTAAATTGAATTTTTGTGTGCTAATAGGTAGTTTTACTAATATATCTCTTTTTGAATTATCTATTGTCGAGTCTATTCCTTCTGTTGTTACATTTAATACTTTTCCTGTTTCATCATTATATGTATCAAATGTTATTGGTTCTGATGTTTGATATCCTGTTTTATTTACTTGTGGTGTTGCTGTAAATGTTAATTT
Source organism: uncultured Clostridia bacterium (assembly GCA_934122385.1). GTDB lineage: Bacteria > Bacillota > Clostridia > TANB77 > CAG-508 > CAG-269. Next base: position 14,468 of record CAKOWP010000001.1, read on the forward strand.
TCCTAATGTTTTTAAGTTATCAATTATAACTTTTCCATTTGAATCTGTTTGAACAGTGTCATTGTATACAACTTTTCCGCTATCTGTTGTAGCTACAACTTTTACATCAATTCCTTCAACTGGTAAATTTGTATTCTCTTCACTTACAGCTTGTATTGTTACACTATATTTTTCGCAAAGTAGTACTATAGGAGATTCTGCCACATCATAATTTTTTATGGTTCCTAATTCATCATATTGTACCTGCATATTCTTACTTGTGTTTATATTCTTATATGCATCATTTGCATCTATTGTTGCTGAATCTTTTAATGTTAACTTAAATTGCAATGTTGCATCTGTATTAGCAGCAATGTTTGATACGCTCCAAGTATATCCTTTTGCTGTTGGTGTAACAACATCTGTATCTCCTTTACTTACAACACTAAAATCAAAATATTTTACTATTTCATCTGAAAATTCATCTGTTACTACAAAATTTGATAATGACTTATTTAATGAGTTTATTATATTATCTACATCGATATTGTCTATCATGTATGTTGTTCCTATTGTAGATACTCCATTAACTTCGAAAGACTGTCTTGTCATATTATCTAATATCGAAATTACAGATATTCCATTTCCTTGAACATTCTGTATCTCTTCCATTGTATCTGTTGCATCTGTGAATATAATTAGACTTTTAGCACTATTACTGTTAGAAAATGTTGTTTCTGCTCTTATTATGCTTTCATTTACTGTATCTCCATCTTCTACAGTTAAACTGCTTAATGTATCTATTATTGTTTGTTTATTTGTACTTCTTGTTAGTTTTATTCCATTATTGTCTGCTATGGAGATTTGAATTCCAGGTACTTTATCACATAGTTCTTCTGCAAGACTTATAACTTTTTCTTTAATAGCTTCTTCTGGGTCATTTATTCCTGTACTCTTTGATGTATCTACTAACATTGTTACTTCTTTTGATGTTGATACTTGTAACTTGTTATTCAATTTTACTTCATACACTAAATTACTTGAATTATCTTCTATGATCTTCTTTGTAATTTCTGTTTGTTCATCTCCGTTTACATTACTACTTCCATCTTGAATTACTTCTGCTAAATAATTTTTTGTATTATCTGCATTTACTTTGCCTATAATTATAACTAATAGTGATACCAGAATTAAAATTATTATTGCCCTGTTTCTTGTCTTTCCCATAGTATTTTCTCCTCTTAATTTATTTTTATTTCTTATATAATATAATATTAATAATATTACTTCAATCTGTGTTTTTTTTAGATTTACTATATTTTTTACGGATACTTGGAAAAGCTGCTTTTTGTCTTTTTCTTTACTTTTTTGTTACAATTATTTATATATTTTTATTTTATCTTAGGGATTTGGTTTTTATTCAGGTACGATATTTGTGTCATAAAAGTTTATTTTTTTGTTTTGTAATTGTTAAAATTTATTTTACAAATACTTTAGAAAATAAAAAGTCCTTTAGAAATTTTATTGTTTCTAAGGACTTTTTATCTATTGTTAATAATATATTTTTATTCAATTCCTAAATATTCATTATAAGTAACTTCTCTATCAATTACATTTCCATCTTCTTTAATATCAATAATTCTATTTGCAACTGTTTGAGTCAATTCATGGTCATGTGATGTAAATAAAATATTACCTATAAATTTTTTCATTCCTTCATTTACAGAAGTAATACTTTCCATATCTAAGTGGTTTGTTGGTTCATCAAATATTAAGAAATTTGCACCTGAAAGCATCATTTTTGAAAGAACACATCTTACTTTTTCTCCTCCTGATAAAACTCTTACTTGTTTTAAAGCTTCGTCTCCAGAGAATAGCATTCTTCCTAAAAATCCTCTTACATATGTTTCATCTGGGTCTTTTGAATATTTTCTTAACCATTCTGTTATGTTCTCATCTGTGTCAAATAAGTAGTTATTATCTTTAGGGAAATAAGATTTTGTTATTGTTGTTCCCCATACTAATTCTCCACTATCTGGTTCCATTTCTCCTGATATTATTTGGAATAATACTGTTTTTGCAATTTCATTATCTGCTAAAAATGCAATTTTATCATCTTGTTTTACTGTAAAAGATACATTGTCTAGAACTTTCACTCCCTCAAATGTTTTTGTAATATTTTTTACTTGTAGAATTTCTTTTCCAGGCTCTCTGTCTGGTTTGAAGTCTACATATGGATATTTTCTGTTTGATGGTTTTATTTCGTCTAGCTCTATTTTTTCAAGTGTTTTCTTTCTTGATGTTGCTTGTTTTGATTTTGATGCATTTGCACTAAATCTAGCTATAAAGTCTTGTAATTCTTTAATTTTTTCTTCTTTCTTCTTATTTTGTTCTCTCATTTGCTTTAATGCTAATTGGCTTGATTCATACCAGAAATCGTAGTTTCCTGGATATACTTTTATTTTACCAAAGTCAACATCTGCAATGTGTGTACATACTTTATTTAAGAAATATCTATCATGTGATACTACAATTACTGTATTCTCAAAGTTGATTAAAAATTCTTGTAACCAATTTATACTTTTTAAATCCAAGTCGTTTGTTGGTTCGTCTAGTAATAGTACATCTGGATTTCCAAATAAAGCTTGTGCTAATAATACTTTTACTTTTTCTCTTGCTTCTATCTCTTTCATGAATTTATAATGATTTTCTGGTACAATTCCTAAATCATTTAAAAGCATTGCAGCATCTGATTCTGCATTCCAACCATCTAATTCCGCAAATCTTTCTTCAAGTTTTGCAGCATTCATTCCATCTTCTTCTGAGAAATCAGGTTTTGCATAAATCTCTTCCTTTGCTTTCATTATATCATATAATTCTTTGTTTCCCATCATTACTGTATCTATTACTGTATTTTCTTCAAAAGCAAAGTGATCTTGTTTTAATATTGATAATCTCTCACCTTTTTCTAATGTTACGTCACCTTTACTTGGTTCTATTTCTCCTGATAATACTTTCAAAAATGTTGATTTTCCTGCTCCATTTGCTCCTATTATTCCATAGCAATTTCCTTTTCCAAACTTTATGTTCACATCTTCAAATAGTACTCTTTTTCCAAATCGTACTGTTACTCCGTTTGCACTTAACATTTCTTTCCTCCTAATTTTCTCTTTTTTTGTCTGCTATAGTATAACATCTTTTTATGGAAATTGCAATGTCTCATTGGGGACGGTTCTGTTTGAGACATTTTCATACAGAAAGCATATAAAAATCTGGTCAATGTTTTACCATTTCCAGATTTTCTTTTATCTATAATATTTCTATTTTTCATATTCTTCATATTTTTTATATTTATAATAAAATACTACTGCCAACATACTAAGTATTAGTATTGATGTTATTATGGTTGTTTTTCCTGCTCTTGGTAAAATCGTAGCTGATAATACATCCTTATTTTGTTTTTTATTTATATTGCTTTCTTTTTCTTCTGGATATTTCTCGTTTTCGATTTTATCTGTTGGTTGTTTATTTGTATTCTCATTTTCGTTTTTGTCATCTTCTGTTGTTTCATTTGACGGGTCTTGAATCCCTGAATCATTGGATGAGTCTGATTTTATTGCATCTGCAATTATACTGTTTCCTCCTATATTTTTGTTTACTACTGTTAAAATATTTCCTGCTTCATCATATACATTTCCACTATAATTTGTTGTTTTTAATTCTCCTTTATCTCCACTTTCTATTTGATATGTATATGTTATTTTATTTCCATTTACATCACTAAATTTTGCTATTTTTTCTATTCCACTTCCAAATTTTAATTTTAGTATTGGTGCCGTGTTTGATATTATTTCTGTTTTACTTGCATCTCCGTATATATTTTCAGTATATGTTGATTCTATTGTTATCGTTTGTCCCTCTTTATATTTTCCTGATGTTGGACTTATTACATTTATACTTGATAATATTGGTGCTACTGTATCCTTCTTAATAATGATTGAACTTGTTTCAGAAACATTTCCTGCCGCATCTATTGCTCTAAAATATATTGTTGAATCTCTATCATTTCCAAATGTTATTTTTCCAATACTATTTGTAGTTGTAAGAAAATCTGTTTTCCACTCACCATCTTCTCCTTCTTTCCATTCGTATTTACTTATTCCACTCATATCGTTACTTGAAAGTTCTACATATATTTTCTTATTTGTCCAACTTCCATTTTCATAAATATTTCCAGAAGAATTTTCTAGTTTTGCTAGTATTTGTGGTGCTATTGGTGGTGTAGTATCTTTTCTATTTTCAAATGTTATTTCTGAAAGTGCTGTACTTTTACTTCCCTTAAAGGCTATTTTTACATTATTAATTCCTTCTCCCAAATTTAAATTATTTAAATCTATTACTGCTGGTTTTTTTGAATTTTCTAATAAATTTAAATTTATATCTTTAATACTTATACTATTATTAATTAGTAAATCCGCTGATATAGGTAGGCTTTCATTTGTAGCATTGTAAGCCGGATACAACCATATATATTTTATGTCTTGGACTGTGCTGAATTTACACTCAATATCATATTCATTGTCCTTTAATTTATTATTTAAAATACAATTTTCTTTACTTAATCTACTATAGTTATTAATTCTGTTATTTAGACATTCTGTATCTCCTTCTGCTATAATGCTTATTTTATCTGTATCTACAGTTAAATAGCCATTAATTCCACTAGGTATTGGTTGTATTCCTGTTGTTGGTCCATTTATATATATTTTTTCGTCTTTAAAAATTATTTTATCAAATGCAAGGCTTCTTGATTTATAACTTTCGTTTGATACATTTTTATTTAAAACATGATATACTGTATATAATGAACCATCTGGTGTAGAGAAGATATTATTATGTCCTGGTCCAAATACAGTTTTTCCATCTGTTACTAATAATAAATTCTCTGTACTTGTTTCATCTCCATTATCTTTTTTATCATATTTTCCTAGTGGAGATTTTGAAACTGCATAGCCTACACTATAATAGTTGCTCATATATCCATTCGCAGAATACATCATATAATATTTTCCACCATTTTTTATTATGCATGGTCCTTCTGTCCAATATCTATTTCCTGTTTTTTTCTCCCAATCTAATGTAGCCCTAAGCAGAACTACTGGATCTCCAATTATACTATTTAGTTTGTCATTTAGTTCTACTCCATAAATCCAACTTGATTTTTCAGTTCCTCTATCTGCTTGATCTTCTACAAAATATAAATATATTTTTCCGTCATCATCAAATAATACATTTGCATCTATTACTGAATTTTTAAATTCAAATAACTTTGAATTTTCTTCTTTAAATGTACTTTCAAATGTGTCTCCAACTAAAACGCTTATATATGATTGCCTTACCGGTGTAACTGTTGATACCCCATTAACTGCGCTGTTTATAATTTCATCTTCATTTTTTAATTGAAAAGATGAATAAAATATATAAATTTTATTATTATGTTTATATACTTCTGGTGCCCAAAAATTTGTCCTTTTTCTAATTTTATTTCCATTACTATCAGTTATTTCATTTCCATTTTTATCTTTAACATATATTCCGTTTTCTTCCATAGGATTTACATTGCTACTACTTTTTTCCCAATTTTTTAAATCTTTTGATTTATAATAATATAAAATATTGTTGGTATATATGTACCCTAAAATATTAGTATGAAATAGATAATAATATCCATCTTTTTCATTATAAAAAATAAAAGGGTCTGGGCAACTAGACATAGTTTTTTTATAGTCACTATTATTATAATTATAGTCATCTTTTTGACTTAATGCATTTGCTACATCATTTCCTATTTGTGAAAGTGCAGCAGATGTGAAATGTATGTCATTATTGTAAGTTGGATTTTCGTTATAACAAACACTTCCTCGCGCATATTTTACTGCTGTATACCAATCTAATTTTTTTCCGTTTGAATCTGTATATTTTGAATTAGTATAAGTATCTACATTATATTCATTTTCATTTGGAATATAGTTATCAAATGCAAATGAAGATCCTAATATAATATCATCATTTTCATTTATCAATTTTTGTTGTGCTTCATTTATAATCTCTATTCCTTTATACCATGAACTTAATCCTGGTACCCCTGAAGTTAAAACAATTGCTCCTTTTTCAATACCTGTATCTTCTTTTAACTTTTCATGAATGGTTTTATAATTTTCTATATAGTTTCTTTTTACATTTTCTGCTTCTTCATCTGTTATTTCTTTTTGTACTTTTGTATTTGTTTCACCTTGAAATACTACATATAACTTTGAACCAATATTGTAATTGTTATTTTCTAAATATTTTATTGCACTATTGTATTTTAAAGTCATAGATTCATATAAGTGCTTATCTTCCTTTGAATCTCCATAATTTGGGTTGTCTGATGGTAAAAAGTTTTCTATTTTTTCTCCTCCATTAGCGGCAAAAATTACTATAACTCCATGCCCTGTTTTTTCATAATACTGTTTACAAAATTGTGGTATCATGTTTGTTCCATATGATTTTTCTAATGACGCTGGAGTTTGATTACTTAACATGGTTTTTGTATTAACATCATATTTTAGTTTTTCTCCTATTATATTTGTTGATGAATCTAACTCTTTCAATGTATTACTTTCGTATAAGTATTCATATGTTGTTCCTGCTTTTTGATTTACCTTAGTATAATTTATTTGTACACTATTTTTTAAAACCATTGGACTTATTTGAGTTTCTGTTGCAAATTTTTTAATAGAATTATCATCGGTATAGTCATATCTTGTGTCACTTTGTTTTTCTGGTGCTTTTGCTCCAGCACATCCTACCATATTCGATTGTCCCCAAAATAAAATAACATCATATATTAAATTGCTATCTGCTTTTACTGGTTTAATACTATATATAACTAATATTATAACTGACAAAAACAAAATACTTATTATTCTCTTTTTCATGTTAATTACATCCCCTTTTACTTTTCATTATTGACATGTTTTTAAAATTTTCCTTACTTTATAATATAATTTAAATTTTTTTATTTGTAAATATGCTATTTTTAAGCTATTCTTCTATTACTTACGGCTTTTTCTTTTTGACGATTTTATTTCATTTATTATTTTTTTGTTACATTTTTGTTACATATATTTTTTATTTTAATTTGTCAATTGTCTCCCTAGTGTTTTTTGCTATTTTCAATCAAAAATGTTACAGTTAACTAGATTTATTTATTCAATTTATTGAAATTTTTTTATTTTTATGATAATTTATTGATATAAAAATTATGATAAATAAAAGGTGATAACATGAGAAGAAATTCAAGAAACAAAAAAAGAGTTAACAAAAAAGAACGAAACATTAAAAAAATTTTATATTTTTTAATCTTTGCTTTATTAATAATTAGTATTGTATGTTCAATAATCATTTTTAATAATTTGAGACCATCAAAAATCTCAAAAAAATTTACTAATAACTATACAATTTCTAATGATTCATCTGCTGATAATAACTCATTGTCAAATGTTAATACTGAAACTGACGAAGATAAAAATAGTGAAGAACAGCCTGTAACTTTTACGCTTACAGCACTTGGCGACACACTTTGTCATAATACTCAATATTGGGACGCTTACAATTCAGAAACAAAAGAATATGATTTTTCATATGTTTATGAAGATATAAAATATTATACAAAAGTTGCAGATATTACAGTAGGAAGTTTAGAAACAACATTTGCTGGTGAAGATAAGGGCTACAGCAATTACCCAACATTTAATTCTCCTGACAGTTTGGCAACTGCATTAAAGAAAATTGGCGTTGATGTTATCTCTTTAGCTGGAAACCATGCTCTTGACTACGGATATTCAGGAATTTGTAGAACCATTGATGTTTTAGATAATGCAGATATTTCTCATCTTGGTACATATAAAACTGCCGAAGATCAGGAAAAACTTTTAATTAAAAATGTAAAAGGTGTAAAAATTGCCTTTATAAATTACACTTATGGGACAAATGGAATTTCCGTTCCATCTGGTAAAGAATTTTGTGTTAATTTAATTGATAAAAATTTAATAAAAAAACAGATAGATCAGGCAAAATCTGAAGGGGCTGATATGATAGTTGCTTGTATGCATTGGGGAACTGAATATAAAACATCTGCTAATTCTGAACAAAAAGAACTTGCTGATTATTTATTCAAAAATGGTGTTGATATAATTCTTGGAAACCATCCTCATGTTCTAGAACCTATGGAAAAAAAGACTGTCACTTTAGATGATGGAACTACAAAAGATGTTTTTGTTGTTTACGCTTTAGGTAACTTTACAGCTGACCAAAGGGATGAAATCACTAGGGATTCTGCAATTTTAAATTTGAATATTACTAAAAATGTTGATGGTAAAATTTCAATAAATAAGGTTGATTATGTGCCTATTTATATGTATAAAAATTCAAATGCTAAATCTCACAAATTTAAAATTTTGGACATAGAAAAATCTATCGCAAAATACGAGTCAGGTGATACTTCTTCTATTAGTCCTACTGTTTATGCCAATTTAAAAACTCAACTTGAAAAAATTAAAAGTATTTTAGGTGATGAAATTAATTAAAAATTTACATAATGTAATTATTCCTTGATATTATGTATATTTTAAAAAAGAGTCGGATTTTATATTCACCCCCGACTCTTTTTTATTTTAATCAAGCATATCTTTTCTTTTTAGCCACCAAGTAACAATTAATGTTAATAACACTGAAATTAATATCATAATTGGAAATCCAAATTTGCTATCTTGGAATGGTAAATTAACATTCATTCCCCAAAAGCTTGAAACCATTGTTGGTACAGCAAGTACTATTGTTATTGATGTTAAAAATTTCATAACTCCATTTAGATTATTTGATATTATTGATGCATATGCATCCATTGTTCCTGTTAAAATATCACTATATATTTTTGCCATTTCTATTGCTTGTCTGTTTTCTGTAATTGCATCTTCTAGTATGTCCTCATCTTCTTCATATAACTTTATTATTTTGCCTCTCATTGTTTTTTCCATAACTAGTTCATTTGATTTTAATGATGTCGTAAAATAAACCAAACTCTTTTCTAAACTTAATAATTTTAATAATTCCTTGTTTTTCATTGATTTTTTTAATATATATTCAGCAATTTCTGTTTCTTTATTTATTTGCTTTAAGTATGTTAAATAATATGAAGAGTTCAAGTACAATATTTGAAATATTAATTTTGATTTTTTATATGTTTGAAAATTTTTTATTTTCATTTTTTCAAAATCTTCTATAACTTTATTTTTTCTTAATGAAACTGTTATAAAAAAATCGTCTCTTACTACTATCATTCCTAATGGCATTGTTGTAAAAACATCATTTTCTTCATTTTTTTCTATTATAGGAACATCTACAACAAATAATATTGTTCCATCATCTTCTTCATTGTCTATTCTGGCCTTTTCTTCAAAATCCAATGCATCTCTAATAAAGTCTTCTTGTATTTGTACATTTTCACATACTTTTTTTATTTCATTTTCCGATGGGTTAACAAGGTTTATCCAACTTCCTTTTTTAAATTCTTTTATTTCTTCCATTTTATTTGTTTCTGCATTTGTATTGTGTATTTTTAGCATTTAACCCACCTCTTTCTATTTTTCGTTTTTATTAAAAAATGTGCACTTTTTCAAAAATGCACATTTTTTGGTGCATCATCTCGGTTTCGAACCGAGGACCTTCAGATTAAGAGTCTGCTGCTCTACCAGCTGAGCTAATGATGCATATATTGTTAGCTTTAAAAGCTACTTCTTTATTATAGACTTTTTCAGGACGTATGTCAATAGAGCACAAGAACAAATCTGAAAATTTTCAATTTTCAGTCTTAACTCTACTTTTTATCATACTCAAAAAAATTGAAATTTTCAGTAAATTTGTTCGTGTGCGAAAATTTATGAAATAACTTTTCTGTGCAATGTAATTTTATATATTAGGAAAGTTGTATAACTTTTCTAATATATAAAAAAACACAGAAAATTAACCTCTGTGTTTTTATTCTTTTATATATTTGTATTATTTATTTCTCCTGTACTTCCTGTATTTTCGCTGTTGTTATTTGATGGTTGTTGTTGATTATTACTACTATCTGATGGCTGTTGGCTATTACCATTGTCTTGTGCTGGTGCACTTGGAGTGGTTGTACCAGTTTGATTATTATCTGTACTACTGCTTGTTGCTGCTCCTTTTGTTCCTCTTAAAATTATTCTTTGCATTGCATTATATGTATCTTTAGAAAGTAATTTTGTTGATACAACTTTTCCATTTAAACTTTTTGTAATATACGTTTCTGTAATTATTCCATTTGCTCCTTTTTGCTTAACTTTTTCTGTTCCTACAGCTAATGTATTATCATCTACATATTTAACTGTAAAAGGAATTGTTGAAACTGTTCTTGTACTAAATGATACCGTATATTCATTTTCTTCTTTAATTCCATATATAGAAACTGTTGCAACTCCATTTGAAGCACTTGCTTTTATTTTAATTGCATATTTTCTTGTGTTTTTAAATTTAAAATCTGTCATTCCATAAACAACTGTTGCATCTCTTCCTGCTGGTGTGTATGAAGTTACAAATTGATGGTTCTTTCTTTCAACAATGTCTAAGTTTGCCATTAAAACAGAATTGTATAATGTTGAAGATATTTGGCATATTCCTCCACCTATTCCATCTACAACTTCACCATTTTCATATACTTTTGCATTTTTATATCCTGTTGCTGTACTTCTTACCCCTAATGTTTGATTATATGAAAATGTTTCTCCTGGAAGTACAACTTTTTCATTTATTTTTTGACATGCAATTCTTAAATTTGTAGTTCTATCTCTGTCTCCTCCATCATATCTTGTTGAATATGTAGCTAATAAATCCGGAAATGCTTCTGAGCCTATTTGTGCTGTTGTAACTTTTGGTTTTGTAATTGTTAATTGTATTTCATATTGTTCTTTGTCTTCTTTTAGTTGTTCTTTTGCTTCTTCTACATTAAAGTCAACGCCTTCTACTTCTGGATGTATTGTAAAAGGATCTTTTGTATAATATGCATCTTGTACTTCTTTATAAACTTCTTCATGGATTTTATCTATATCTATTTCTTCCGGTATTTTTTCTGTTACAGGTATTTCTATATATTCTTGTGCTGTATTAATATCTTTTAATTGTTCTTTTATTTTTTCAATTAATTTATCATTATCAACTTTTATGCCTTCTTTACCTTTTGTTATTATTAATTTATCATTTTCAATATAATAGCCTGGTTCAGTTACTGCCCCTGGTATATTGGCTGATATTTCTTCAATATTTTGTTTTGCAACATCTTCATTTATGGCCATATCTATTTTTATATTATTTTTTCCTAGCATTGCTTTTACTATGTTAAAATTATTTATAAATATGTTATTACTTTTTCCAATAGATACAGCTTCTTCTATTCCTTTATCTATATCATAATTAACTTCTAATAATTGTGGACTTAGTGTTGTTTCGTAATCGTTATATTTTAAAGTTATCTCTTTTTCTTTTTTATCTTGATATATACTTTCAATTTTGCTTTTTGCATCTTCTCTTGATAATCCAGAAACATCTATTCCTTCTATTTTTACACCTTTTACTATGTTATTATTGTTGATATTCATTATTGCAAAAACTACTGATAATGCCAGTAATACTAATATAATTAATATAACTGCACTTGTAATTAATACGTTCTTCTTTGTATTTTTTACAGTCTTTTTAACACTTTCTTCTTTTTGATTTTCTTCTGTGATTTTTTCATTTTTTTCTAATTCTTTGGTTTTTAAGTTACTCTTCTCCATTTATTTTCTCCCCTATGTTTTTCTATTTTAATATTATCATATTCTATATTTTTTTACAATATTTATTTTAATCAAATTTTTTATTATAGTTAATAACATATTGTCATTCTCATTTTATAAAATAATTCATATTAAACTTCTATAATATATTTTTTAACTTTAATAAATTGCAAAAATATTTATAAAGAGCCATAATTTTTCAAATTTTCAAAAAATTTTACAAAAAACACTTGAACAATATTAAATTTAATATTATAATACTTGTAGCAAAAGATAAATAAGGAGAGATATATCAAATGGAGTTAGTAAAAAACATATTCTTTAATACAGATAAATTAGTTGAAAATAGTAATGTAAAAATATCATATACAGGAAAATTTTTTCAGGAAAATTCTGAAGAAGTTTTTATTCATTATGGTTTTGGAATTAATTGGGACAATTTAAATGAAATAAAAATGGAAAAAACAGAGTTAGGTTTCCAAGCTGAAATCTTTTTAGGTGAAGGTGATACTTTTAATTTCTGTTTTAGAAATGGTAATAATGAATGGGATAATAATGACTGCAAAAACTATACATTTGAAATTGAAAAAAGACAAAATGAATTATTAGTTTTAGAAGATGAGCCTGTTTCTTTGGGAAGTGCAAGAAAATTAAGAAAGTCTTATTTATGGAGTAAAAAAATTCGTTTAGCTGTTTATAAGATTATAACTTATTTTCCAAAAATATTATCTGGGAATTACAAAAGAAAAGTACACGAGGCTTAATTCTCGTTAGAAATTTTTAATAATTTTAGTACATAAAATCACTTTAATAAATAATAAAAACGATACTGGATTTATTTCCGATATCGTTTTTTATTTACATATTCCATCCACCATTTATTGATATAACTTGCCCCGTAGTATATTCGTCATTTATTAACCACTCCACACATCTTCCTATATCTTTTGCTTGTCCTATTTTTTCTAATGGTATTTCTTCTTCTATGTTTTGTATTTCTTCTTCACTTAAATGGGCGTTCATTTCTGTTTTTATTATTCCTGGTGCTATTGAATTTACTCTTATGTTTGATGGTCCTAACTCTTTTGCTAGTGCTTTTGTTAGCGCATCTACTCCAGCTTTACTAACACTATAATGAACTTCACAAGACGCACCTGTAATTCCCCATATTGAAGATATATTTATTATACATCCATTTTTATTATGAATCATATTATTACATGCTTCTTGACACATATAAAATACAGAATTTAAATTCGTGTTCATCATATTATTCCAGTCTTCATCTGTTAATTGTGTAAATTCTTTTATTTGTGATATTCCAGCATTATTAATTAATACATCTATTTTTCCGTATTTTTCTATCGTATATTTTACTAATTTTGACGCTTCTTCTCTTTTTGATACATCTGCTTTTACTATATCTATTTTGATATTTTGCTTTTCTAATTCTTGTTGTAATTCTTTTATATTTTTTTCTGATTTATTGTAATTTGCTATTATTGTATTTCCTTTTATAGCTAACTCTTTTGCTATTTCTCTTCCTATTCCTTTTGATGCTCCTGTTACTATTATAATTTTATTCATTTAGTGCCTCCTTTTTTATATTAGAGTTACTTGTTAAATCTTGTTTACAGAGCACCGCACTTGTAATGCGATGGTCTTCTACTTATTTTATAAAATAAAAAAAAAGCCAATAATTAAGATTAATCAAAACTACTGACCTTTTATATTGGAGCCACTTCTCAGATTCGAACTGAGGACCCCCGCATTACAAGTGCGGTGCTCTGGCCAACTGAGCTAAAGTGGCATTCTTGGTGACCCCTACGGGAATCGAACCCATGTCTCCGCCGTGAAAGGGCGATGTCTTAACCGCTTGACCAAGGGGCCGTATATACAAAGAACTAAATAATTTTTTCAATCATTTAGTTCTTTTGGTGAGCTATCCGCGACTCGAACGCGGGACAACTTGATTAAAAGTCAAGTGCTCTACCACCTGAGCTAATAGCCCGTCACCATTTTTTCCGTTATCTACCCGGAACGCTTTTATATATTACTATATTTTTTTTAATATGTCAATACATTTATCAAAATTTTTTTAAAAAATTTAATTTTTTTTGTTTTTTCTACTTTTTTTGACAAATGTATTGATAATTTGAGTCTTTTTATAGTCTTTTATATCTCTTATTATTTGATATATTTTTAAATTTAAGCATTTAATTTTTTTATTACTTCTTCTACATCTATTCCATGAACATCACAAGCTTCTTCTAATGTTTCCATTTGGGATGCTGGACATCCTAAGCAATGCATTCCTATTTCTAATAAAATTTCTGCTTTTTCTGGTGCTTTTTCTAAAATTTCACCTATTGTTGTATCTTTATCAAATTCCATTGTTTTCCTCCTTAAATTAGTTTACAAAATAATTTTACCATATTTTTTCAAAAAAGTATAGACAAATTGAAAAAAATGTTGTATATTTTTATAGAAGTAAGGCGGTGATATTATTTCTCGATTAATTAATATATTTTTTATCATATTTATTATTAATCTTTTTGTTACTTTATATTCAATTTATACTTTTTTTGAATTAAAAATTTTTCATACTCTTCAAGGTTCAAAATTAAAAATAAAAAAGGAGGACTTATAATTTTAAAACGTAAGATTATTTTTTGCACATTTTTTGCATCTATTTCTTGTGTAGTAGCATTAAAAATTTTTTATCCAATTTTTATTTCCGAGGAAATTATAATAACTTATGGAATACATCCTTTTGACATTTGTCAAAAAAATCCTTTACTTTGGAAATATATTAAAATTATCTTTATTTTTACTTATATTTTTTCTAATTTTATTTTTTCAAATATTATTTTTAATCAAATTTATCATTATCTACCTTTTAAAAATAATAATAAATTAAAAAATAAAAATATTATTAGAAATAATTTTAATGATTCTTCTAAATTAAATTTATTAATTGGAAAAAATAATGGACAAAAAATTTATATTCCTGAAAAAGGGCTTTATCAAAATTTTTTGATTACTGGTACTATTGGTTCAGGAAAAACTTCTTCAGCAATGTATCCATTTACTGAACAATTAATTAAATATAATAGTGAAAATCCTATGGATAAAATAGGAATGCTTATTTTAGATGTTAAAGGAAATTACTATAACCAAGTAAAAAATTATGTTAATTTTTATAATTTACACGATGATTTTCTTGTTATTGGTTTAAATTCTGGTATATATTATAATCCATTGCATAAACCAAATTTAAAACCAATTGTACTTGCTAATAGACTTAAAACTATTTTAACACTTTTTTCTGAAAATAATTCAGAATCATATTGGTTAGATAAAGCTGAACAAATATTAGCAGAGTCAATAAAATTGTGTAGGTTATACAATAATAATTACGTTACTTTTTCCGAACTGCATAAATTAATAACTATTCCAAATTACTATAAAGAAAAACTAAATATTTTAAAAGATTTATTTACTGCTTCAAAATTAAATAAAAAACAAATTTATGAACTTAATGAATGTTTAAATTTTTTTCAAAAAGAATTTGAAAATTTAGATTCTAGAACTAAGGGAATTTTAATTTCAGAAATTACCCGTATAACAAATACGTTTATTTCAGATTATGATGTTTTTTCAACTTTTTCTCCTGAAAAAAATAAATTAAATTTTTTAGGATTTCATGATGTAATAAAATCAGGAAAAATTGTTGTTTTAAATATGAATATTTCTGAATATAGTTTACTTGCCAAAATTATTGCTACTTATTTAAAATTAGACTTTCAAACTGAAATTCTTTCTTCCTTATCTTCTAATAATATTAAAAAAACTGCTTTTATTTGTGATGAATATGATAAATATTGTACAAAAACAGATGGTGACTTTTTTTCTTTAAGTAGAGAATCTAAATGTATTAATATTGTTAGTACTCAAAGTTATTCTTCTTTAAAAAATACTGTTAAAGATGAAACTTCTGTTAAGGTAATTACTCAAAATTTAATTAATAAAATTTGGTTTAGAACTGATGATATTTTTACTATAGAAGAAGCCCAAAAACAGCTAGGGAAAGAAGAGAAAAGAAAAATTTCAAAAACTGTTTCTGAAAGTGCAAAAGAGACTAATTTTAGTTATATTACAAATACTTTGAATTCTATAAATTCTAATATTTCTGAGTCTTATAATTCTTATTATCAAAATGATTATATTTATGATACAAATTTTTTTACGAGAAATTTAGAAACTTTTACCGCTCTTACTTTTTTATCTGATGGAAATAAAATTTTTGAACCAAAAAAATTAGAAATGTTACCTTATTTTAAAAAATAATTTTTATTATTTTTAATTTATTTTAATTAATTTTTTTATTTATTTTTATTTATTTATTTTTTTATTTATTTTTATTTATTTATTTTTATTTATTTAATTTTATTTATTTAATTTTATTTATTTTTATTATTTTATTTTTATTATTTTATTTTTATTTTGAAAGGAGATTCTTATGATTAAATTTAAAAAAATTTTATTTTATATTTTATTTATTTTTATATTTTCTATTATAATATTTTTTATTTTTGAAAATTTTAGTTTTGCTTTAGGTGAACCAAAATTAGTTTCAAAGATAAATTCAGCTTTTGAAAATATAGAAAGTTGGCTTTTAAAGCTTTCAACTCCTGCGGCTGCGGTAGCTGTAGGAACTGGTGTTTTTATGAAAAAATTTAGCTTTGGCGATGAAGAAAGAATAAGAATGGGAAAGAAAATTATAAAAAGTTCATTGTTTTCTTATGCTTTTATTCTTGCAATTGATTTGATTTTATCTGCAATAAAATCTTTAATTAGTTAATAGTAAAAATTATTATTTAATTATATTCTAATTTTATTATTTATTATTATTTTATTATTTATTATTATTTTATTTTTATTTATTTTATTAATTTATTTATTTTATTATTTTATTTATTTTATTTTTTATTTATTTTATTTTATTTTTTTAATTATTTTATTTTATTTTTTAATTTTATTATATAAGGAGGTTTTTTGGAACAGTCAAATATTACTCAAATAATTATAGATACAATAAATACCATTTTAGGGAACTTATTCAGTTCTATAGATAATAATTTATATAATTTATTAGATGATATAACATTTGTAAATTCAAATATTCTACATGATAAAAACTTTGAGAATATTTTTGGAACTTCTACTTCTAATGGTATATTATTAATTGCAAATTCATTGCTTTTAGGGATTATTCTTTATTTTGCAATTCGATATTTATTATCTCATTTTACATATTCAAAAATAGAAAGTCCCCATAGTTTTTTAATTAAATTAATTATTTGCGGAATTTGTATGAATTGCTCATATTTTTTATTAACTCAATATTTAGATATTTTTTCTAATATATCTTTAGCTATAAGAAACTTGGGGGAAAATCTTTTTAATAAAAATATATGTTTTTCAGAACTAATTTTAGATATAAATAATAATATTTCAATTAATGTATCTTCTATAGATGTTTTTTCTTTAGATGGCTTAATAAAAGGAATAATTTCTTTTTCATTATTGAATTTAGTTTTTTCATATTCTTTGCGATATGTATTAATTAAAGTTTTTGTATTAATTGCCCCTTTTGCAATATTATCAAATTCTTTAGATTCTACTTCTTGGTTTTTCAAATCATGGTTTAGAAATTTATTTTCATTATTATTTATACAAATTGTTGTATCTATTATTTTATTAATTTTATTTTCAATAGATTATTCTTCTTCAAATTTATTTTCTAAATTTATATATATTGGTGGACTATATGCATTAATAAAAGCAAATTCATTTGTAAGAGAATTTCTAGGTGGAGTTTCCACAGATTTTTCACAAAATGTGGGTAACTTTTCTAAATTTTTAAAATAAATCTTATTTTTATTTATTATTTTATTTATTATTTTTATTTAATTTAATTATTTTATTTTATTATTTTATTTTATTATTTTATTTAATTATTTTTTTAATTATTTTATATTTTATTTTTTATTATTTTATTAAGGAGGTTTTATGAAATTTATTTTTCCGCAAAATTATAACTTTAAAAATAAATTATTTGGTTTTATTGAATATAGTACTATTTTTTTGAATTTAATATGGGATTTATTTGTATTTATTTTTATTAATTTATTTAATAATTTAAATCTAAAAATATTTTTATTTTTTATTTTTTGTTTTCCTTTATTATTATTTAGTATTTCTGGTTTTAATGGGGAAAGTATTATTTATGTTATAAAATATATTTTTAATTTTTTAATAAAGCAGAAATTGTATTTATTTAAAAAATCTCCTTGAAATTTTTGTCTAAAAAAGTTATAATCTATTATACAAATTGAAAATTTGCAAATCATTTATTTTAATGGGGGATATAAAATGAAACTAGAGCAAAACGATAAACAATTATTATTTTCAGAAACACAAATACCAGATATCTTTTTTACTGATTATTTACCAGCATTGCCTGGAGAATATTTAAAGATATATCTATACTTAGTATTTCTTTCTAAATATAAAAAAGATATAAAAATAAATGATTTATCAAAAAAGCTATCTTTGCCTGTAAAAGCTATAAGTGATGGTTTAAAATTTTTGGAAGAATCCAAATTAATTTTAAAAAAGACAACTGGATTTATAGTTATAGACTTACAAGAGGTCACCTTGAATAATCTATATAAACCAAATCTTACTCAATCAAAAGAAACTGTTGAAAATGTGGCTAAAAACCAAGCAAGAGCAAAAGCAATTGAACATATTAATAATATGTATTTTCAAGGAATTATGGGACCATCTTGGTACAATGATATTGATTTATGGTTTAGAAAATACAATTTTGACGAGCAAGTTATGATTACATTATTTGATTACTGTTATAATCGTTCAGCATTACATAAAAATTATGTACAAGCTGTTGCAGAGGCCTGGGGTGCAAATAAAATTCATACTTGGAACGATTTAGATGCTTATGATCAAAAACAAGAAAAAATGAAAAATATCAAAAAAATAATTGCAAAAAAACTTGGTAAACATAGTGGACTAACTCAATATGAAGAGGCTTATATAGAAAATTGGGTTTTAGATTTTGGCTATGATATGAATATTATTGAAATTGCATTAAAAAGAACTACTTATAAACAAAATCCTACTTTTGAATATATAAATAGCATAATTACTGATTGGCATGATAGAAATTTAAAAACCCCTGATCAAGTTGAAGCATTTTTGGAACAACGTAAAAAACAAAATAAAGATTTAAAAGAAATGAAATCTAAGGTTTCAAAAGCTAATTATGAACAAAGAAATTACGACAATTTGGACTTTTTATATGCAAATAGTATAAGTGATAATATTGATAATAAAAATTAAGGGAGATAATTAATGTCAAATACTACTTTGAATTCTTTATTAAAAGAATATGAACAAAAAAAATTAAATGCTGAATTAGATTTAGAAAAAAGAAAACAAAATTTATATAAATTAATTCCACGCTTAGAACAAATAGACACTGAACTTAGTACATTAGGAATTAATACTGCAAAAAATATTTTAAATAATATTTCTAAACCTGATAGTGTTGATAATTTAAAATTAAAAATTATAAATTTAAAAAAAGAAAAAGAATCTATTTTATTACAAAATGGATATAGTCTTGATTATTTAAAACCATTTTATGAATGCAAACTTTGTAATGATACAGGTTTTATTTTAGATAAAAATTATAAAACAACTATGTGTAATTGTTTAAAACAAAAATTATTAAATATTTCTTTTAATAAATCTAATATTTCTAATATTGATAAAGAAAATTTTAATAATTTTAATGAATTGCTTTTTTCTGATGAGGTTGATTTATCAAAATATAGATTTAATATTTCTCCAAGACGAAATATTTTAAATATAAAAAATAAATCTATAGAATTTGTTAATAATTTTGATAACCCAGATTACAAAAATTTATTATTTGTTGGGTCTACGGGTTTACGGTAAGAGCTTTATGTCAAATTGTATTGCTGCTGAATTATTAAAAAAAGGTAAAACAGTTATTTATCAAACAGCGCCTGTATTACTAGAAAGCGTAATAGATTTTAAAATGAATAGACAAAAAAATATTAATAATGATTTTTATCAGTCAATTCTTGATTGTGATTTATTGATTATTGATGATTTAGGAACTGAAAGTATTAATAGCATGAAATTAAGTGAATTATTTACTATCTTAAACACAAGAATTTTAAATTTAAATAATAAAATTACTAAAACTATTATTTCTACAAATCTTAATATTAATGATATTTTTAGAAATTATGAAGAACGTATTGGTTCTAGAATTGCTGGTAATTATGATATTTATTATTTCTTTGGAGAAGATTTAAGATTTAAAAAATAAATTAAAAAATTCCGGAATAGAGAATAATTTTCTACTTCCGGTTTTATTTTATATCTAAAAATAGGGTTTGGAGATAAATTCCCCATTCCCTAAATTTTTTATTCTACATCATTTATTTCTGGAGTTAAAGTTTCAATACTAACAACTTTTCCACCATCATTTGTTCTCATTAAAGTAACACCTTGAGTAGATCTACCAAGTACACTAATATCTTTAACATTAAGTCTAATAATTGTACCAGTATCTGTAATTAGCATTACATCGTCTTCTTCAGTAGCTATTCTTGCTCCTACTAGTTTTCCAGTCTTTGGTGTAATTTTATATGTAATAACACCTTTTCCGCCTCTTATTTGAACTCTGTATTCATCTAATTCCGTTCTCTTACCAAATCCATTTTCAGTTATAGCAAGAAGTGTTGCTCCTTTTCCTCCAGCTATTACAGATTCCATACCAATTACTTCGTCACCTTCGTCTAGTCTTATACCGATTACACCTTGAGAAACTCTACCAATTGGACGTACTTCTTTTTCATCAAATGTTATACACATACCTTCACGAGTTACAAGTACAACATTGTCTTCGCCGTCTGTAAGTCTTACGGTAATAAGCTCATCGTCTTCTTTAAGTGTTATTCCTTGTAATCCTGTTCTTCTTGCAGAATTATATTCTGTAAGTGCTGTTTTCTTAATTAATCCATTCTTTGTTGCCATTAATAGGTATTTACCTTCAGCAAAGTTTTGAATTGGTATAACAGCTGATATTTTTTCTCCTGCATCTAGGTTTAATAAATTAACAATTGCTGTTCCCCTCGCAGTTCTTCCTGCTTCTGGAATTTCAAATCCTCTTAATTTATATAATTTACCTTTATTTGAGAAGAATAATATTGTGTCATGAGTTGAAGCTGTAAATATTTGTTTTACAAAGTCTTCTTCTCTTGTTGCAATACCTGTTATTCCTTTTCCACCTCTTCTTTGGCTTCTATAAATGTCTATTGGCATTCTTTTTATATATCCAAAGTGTGTTAAAGCTACTACTGTTTGTTCTTCTTTTATTAAATCTTCTGCATTAAACTCTCCTGCGGCTGGAACTATTTTTGTTAATCTGTCATCTCCATATTTATCTTTTATTTCTAATAGTTCTTCTTTTATTATGTCATAAACTAATGTTGCACTTGATAAAATATCTTTTAAATGTGCAATTAATTTCATTAATTCATTATATTCTTCTTCAATTTTTTCTCTTTGCAATCCAGATAATGTTTTTAGTCTCATATCTAGAATGGCTTGAGCTTGTACATCAGATAAACCAAATCTTTCCATTAATCTTTCTTTTGGATTATCATATGAAGAACGTATAATGTTTATTACTTCATCTATATTGTCTAATGCAATTTTTAATCCCTCTAAAATGTGAGCTCTTGCTAGGGCTTTGTCTAATTCAAATTTTGTACGTCTTAAAATTACTTCTTTTCTATGTCCTATAAAGCTATCTAAACACTCTCTTAATGTTAGTATCTTTGGAACTCCATCTACTAGGGCTAGCATTATTGCGCCAAATGTTTCTTGCATTTGTGTATGTTTGTATAATTGATTTAAAATTACTTGTGGTCGTGCATCTCTTTTTAGTTCAACAACAACTCTTGTCTTTTCTTTTCTGTCTGATTCATCTCTTACTTCTGATATCCCTTCTATCTTTTTCTCTTTTGATAAATCAGCAATTGTTTTTACAAGTTTTGCTTTATTTACTTGATATGGTAAAGATGTAATTATTATTCTTTGTCTATTTCCGCTCATCTCTTCGATTTCGGCTTCGGCTCTCATTGTAATTTTTCCTCTACCTGTTGTATATGCCTCTTTAATTCCTTCTTTACCTAATATTGTTGCACCTGTTGGGAAGTCTGGACCCTTTATAATTTCCATTAATTCTTCTATTGTTGTTTCTGGGTTATCAATTACTTTTATAATTCCGTCTATTACTTCTGATAAATTATGTGGTGGTATATTTGTTGCCATACCTACGGCTATACCAGATGATCCATTTACTAATAAAGCTGGTATTCTTGCTGGTAAAACAGTTGGTTCTTGTAATCTATCGTCATAGTTTGGCATAAAGTCAACTGTATTTTTTTCAATATCTGTTAGCATAAGCTCAGAAATTTTTGACATTCTGGCTTCTGTATACCTCATAGCTGCAGGGCTATCGCCATCTACTGAACCAAAATTACCATGTCCATCTACTAGTGGATATCTCATTGTAAAGTCTTGCGCAAGTCTAACCATTGCATCATATACTGAACTATCTCCATGTGGATGGTAACGTCCTAAAACTGATCCTACAGTATTTGCACATTTACGGTAGGCTTTATCTGATGTAATTCCATCTTCGTGCATTGCATATAATATTCTTCTATGTACTGGTTTTAAACCATCTCTTGCGTCTGGAAGTGCACGTGATACTATAACACTCATAGCATAATCTATGTATGCAGTTCTCATTTCTTTGTCGATGTCTCTTTCGATTATTTTTCCGTCTCTTCTTTGTGGTGTTTCTTCCATATGTTTTCCCTCTTTTCGTTTTTCGTTGTTTAGAAAATCTTCTTTTTCTACATTTGTATTATACTAAACAAACCTTTATTTTGCAAGTGATTTTATTAAAAAATTTGCTTTTTTCCTAGGGATTTCTATCGTTTTTTATTATAATTTTTATCAAATTTTATTACATATTTTTTTATGTATTTTTTTAAATCTTTATTTTAATTTTTCTGCTAATTCTATCTGATCTTGAGTTAAATTAAAATCTTGTCCATTATTTTTTATTAAATTGTGTAAATTTTCTACAGTTCGTGCTTCATTTAACATTTTCTCTATTGGTGCCAAATTATTAATTTCTTTTTCTATTTTTTTATATTCTTTTTCCATGCCATTAAAATCTTTATTTTCAAAATAACTTTTCCAATTATTTATATATTTTTCCGTATAGCTTAATGATTTTATTTGATTATTAAATGTATTTTCAATATTTTTTTCTACATTATTTAAAATTGAATTTTTTCCTTGTTTAATAGTTTTTGCAACAGTTGAATTTATTAAACCATTAGAATATACATTATTTATTACACTATCTAATAAGCTTGATACATTATCTATAATTCCTCCACTTTTTATTGCTTCTTGCATTTGAGAAATATTTTCAAAATTTCCACTTACTATTCCTATTGCACTTTTCCCTAAATTAATTGCATCATCAATACTCTTTTTTATTCCATCTTTTAGGCCATATTTTATTAAATTATCTTTTAAATCTATAATTTGGTCTTCGATATAATCTGGTAATACAGCCCTTATCCCTATATCAATTCCAGTATTAATTGTTTTTCCTAATGTTGTCTCTAAAAAATTTTTTTGTTGATTTTCTAATTCAACTTTATTATTAATTTCTATATTATTATTTAAATTATTATCCATAAAATCTCCTTTTTTATTTAATTTTTCTTACTTCTTTTTCTTCTAAGCCTGTTATTTTTACAATCTTATCTATATCCATTTTCATTGCCAACATTCTTTTAGCTAACATTTTTATACCTTCACTTTTACCTTCTTTCTTACCCTCTTTTTTTCCTTCCTTTTTTCCTTCTCTAACACCGTCAATGTAACTATTTCTTTTCTCTTCCTCTATCATATCAAATACTGCTAACATATCTTTTTCTCCTTTCAATTTTAATTTATATTTACTTAAATCATTTTTATCTAAAATGTTGTCTAATGTATAGTCAAGAATATTAAATAATAAAGATTTTTGTGCATTATCATATATGTCATTTTTTTCACAAACAATATTTACTATTTTTTCAATATTAATTTTTAATTCTTCATTATTCTTTGATTTTTCTATAAGCATTATTTTTGTTAATATACTTTTTTCATTTAATAATTTTCTTATTGAATAATAATTTATATCTACTAAATTATATTTAACTTTTTTTAATCCTCTATATTTTGAAAGTTCAGTATTTTCTACTTCTAAGTTAATACTTGCATTCCATTTTTTTCTGCCTGTATATAGTACTATTGGAATTACAGCTGGATATACAATTTTATCATTTATATTTTTTATTATACTGCTTCTTATAATGGCTATTTCATATTTTAAAATTCTAAGTGGCATTGAATAATCTATTTTTGTTTGATGTTCAACTAAAATATATATTTCTTTATTTTTTATTTTATATACAATATCTGCTTCTTGATTTTTAAATTCTTCACTTATAAAACTACTATTATATTTTTCTATATCTTTTTCATTTATTTTATTTTCTAATTTAAAAATATTATTTATAAAAATTATGAATTCTTTTTTATTATCTAATATTTTTCTAAATGTTTTGTCATGCTTATTATTAATATTCTTTTTTTTTACTTCGTATAAATATTCTGAATTTTCATCCATAATATAATCATTTATTTCTGATGATAATATATCTTCATATTTAAAGAAGTCGTTATATGTAAATATTTCCATTTTCTATCTCCTTAATTATAATTTTTTTGCTACTATTTGTCAATATTTATTTATTAGTTTTAATTATTTTAAAAATATTTTTATTAAAAATATTTTTTATTATCTTTTCGTCTAATGAATATTTATTATAATTATTTATTATTAATTTATAATTATTTATTTTATTTTTTTCTATTAATTTTTTTGCATTTTTTATTCCTAAAATATCTGGTTTTATTATTAATATTTTTTCATTTATTTGATTTAATATTTTATTATTTTTTTCTGAATTAATTTCTATAAAAATATAATTATAATTTTTTTCTATTTTTTTTATTATATTTAAATTAATTAATTTATTATAGGAAATTAAATCAATATTTTTATTTATTTTTTTAATTAAATTATTAAATATTTTTAAATTATTTTTTTTACAAAAATATTTTTTATAAATTTTTTTATATTTATTTTTTATTTTTTTATTATTAATAAATTTTTTTAAATGTGTGTTACTTTTTTTTAATAAATTTTTTATATCTGAATCTTGCTTGTTTGTTTCCATAATTAGTATTTTATCATTTTCATCTTCTATAGTTTTTAAAATTTCTACAATAACACTACTCTTTCCAACCTGCCTTTCCCCTAAGAATAAAATTACATTATTTTTAAATTCCTTATCATTTTTATTTCTTCCGTTTAACATATTTTTATAATCAATGTCTTGAATATTATAATTTTTCAATTTATTTAAATTTATTTCTCCTGTATAAAAAATTCTAATTATATTTTTATTTTTTATATCTTTTATTATTTCAATATTATCATTTATTTTTTCTTTTTTTATTTTATAGAAATAATTTTTATTTTCTTTTTTTACTAAAATAATTATTTTTATTTTTTCATTTTTTTCAATTATTTTTTCAATTAAATTATTTAATTTAATTTCTCCCGGTAATTTATTATTTAATATAATATAATCAATATTAATTTCATTTTCTAAAATTTCTAATATTCCTTCTTTATAAAAAATATTTTTACAAATTAAATTTATATTTTTTTCATTTTTTAATTCTTCATTTAATTTTGCATTATTTAAAGCTGTAATTATTTTCATTATTTATTTTTTCACCTTCTATTATTTCCTTTTCTTTTTCCGATGATTGTATTTTTGTTAATATATGATCTTCACCTACAAACATTAAACATTCTCCTCTTTTTAATGATTTAATTTCTATTTTTTCTTTTTCCGATAAATTTGTATATTCACATAATATTTTTATATTTTCTTCTTCTAAGGCAAAAAACGTTTTTATGCTAGAATTATTTAAAATGCTTCTCCCGTATGTTCCATTATCCAAACTAAATATATCAGAAATATCTTGTGTAATAGCAACTCCACTTCCACCATATTTTCTTATTGTCTTAAAAATTTTATAAATAAAACTTGCTACATATTTATTTGATGTTACTCCTATTAGCCTCCATATTTCATCTAGGTAAATTGCCTTTTTTTCTTTTCTATCTTTTTTTACAGCATCCCAAAAAATATCAATTAAAATATACATTCCATATTTTAAATTTTCTTCTCCTAAATCATATATGTCTGTAACTATTAATTCATTATCTAATTTTATATTTGTATAATTATTAAAAAATTTCATTGATCCTTCTACAAATGGAATTAATTTTATTTTGAATTTTTTTGTTCTTTCATCTTCTCCTAAAATATTAAATAAATCTTGTAATATAGGCATTTGTTCTTCATTTTTAAATTCTCCATTTTCATTGTACAAACTTTTGTCATCAAAATTTATATTTTTTAATTTATATACTTTTATTAATTTTTCTTCTAATAATGCTTTTTCTTCTTCATCCATTTCTCCAAATATTAAATTAAAAAATCCAATTAACTTACTTATTTTTATCGCAAGATAACCACTTTCTCCATCTTCAATGCTTTCTTTTCTAATCTCTAAAATATTTATATATGTATTAGATGTAGGACCTAATTTTATTTCCACACCTTTTAACTTTTCACAAATTTTATTATATTCTCTATCTGGGTCAATTATATATTGCTTTATTCCTAATAATTTATATCTCAAAATTAATAATTTTGTATAAAATGATTTTCCTGCTCCACTCGTTCCAAAAATGCAAATGTTAGCATTTTTATATTTACTTGTATCATATCGATCTATAAAAACTAATGAATTATTATAAATATTGGTACCTATAAATATTCCATTTTTATCAAAAATTGTTGATGATATAAATGGGTATGTTGCTAAAAGTCCTGATGTTAAAATATTTCTTTTTGCTGATTCTTTAATTATTTCTTTATTTTCCATTATAGGTAGTCCTGCAAAAAAACATTCCTCTTGTCTAAAATTTGCTCTTCTCGTTTGCATCCCTTTGCTTTGTGTTATACCTTCTATTTTATTTAAATTATATTCTAATTCTTTTATATTGTCTGAATAAAGATTTATGTAAATATATAAAAAATATAATTCTTCATTATTTACTTGTATTTCTTTTCTTATATATTTTGCATCGCTATATGTATATGCAGCAATGTCGATATCCTGTCTATTTTCATTTGCCTCTTTTAGCTCTACCCCTACATTTCCAATATGATATGTTAAATCTTTTATTGTTTTATAACTATCTTGTTTTTCATAAAAAATTGAAATATTCATATTAATATTTGTCTCTATTAAATTTTTTAATAATAAGTCTGTTTGTTCTCTATAATAATTTACAACAATTAATGATGAATAATATAAATTATCAATTTCTAGGTATTTGGGATTTTGATTATTTATATATGCTGGAGATATCAAATCTTTATTTGAAAAAATTCCGGATAAAAAATTATCAATTTTTGTATTTTTTTTATATTTTTTTATTTTTATTACATCCTTTCCACTTTTAATTTTATTTTTTAATTACTTATCCACATATTATTAACTATTTTTTTCTTTTTTTTTCTAATTTTTTTGATTTTTTTCTAATTTATTCTTATTTTCTTATTTTATTTATTTTTTATTTTAATAATTAAATTATATTTTTTAATAATTTTATTGCTTTATTTTTGATTTTAATAGTTTTTATTTTTAATAATTAATTTTTATTTTTTAATTTTTATTTTTTAATTCTTTAAAAATTTTCTGGTATTTAATAATGAATAAAAAATCTTTAATATTATTTTTTTATTATTTAACTCTATAACATCATTTCCACATCTTGATAAACATTCTTTGATTTTAAAATACTTTTCTTTTAAGTCATTTTCTATTATTTCTATTGAATCAAAATTTTCTAAATTTTCGTTTGATATAATTAGATAAAAATCTTTTGAAGCTGAACTTCTTGAATAATTTAAATTTTGAATAAATTTTATATAATTTTCTGATATTTCTTTTAAATATTTATTTTCTTTTTTATCAATATTTTTTTCTATATTTGAGATATGTTGACTTAAATCTTCTTTATTACTTTGAATTAATATTTGAATATTAAAATTACATGTTTTTAATAAAATTTTATATGAATTTAATATTGTCTTTTTTTCTAAATCTGATTTTAAATTATAATTTATTGGAATTATCTTTAAAATTTTAATATACTTATTCTTATTAATTTTTATAATTCCATTTTCTAATATTTCTTCTAGTGGTAACCACTGCTGAACTGATATATTCTTTATTCTTCTCACCTCCATTTGTTTTTCTATTTTACTCTGTTTTTTGTTATTTGTCAACAAAAACTTTTCGACAAATTTTGACATTACTTTTAATTATAAATTTTTTTTATTTTATTATTTATTAACAATTTCTATTTTATTTTAAATTTATTATAAATTTCTATTTTAATTTTCCACTTTTTTTAAAATTTTTATTTCTATTATCCACATATTATTAGCTCTTTTTTTTTAATTTTTTCTATTTTTTTTGATTTTTTTCTAATTTATCCTTATTTTCCAATTTATTTAATTTTTATTTATATTAATTAAATTATATTATGAAAAAATTAAATTGTTTTATTTTTGAATTTTAATGTTTTTTATTTTTTTATATTTATTTTTTATATTTATTTTTTATATTTATTTTTTATTATTTTATTTTTTATTATTTTATTTTTTATTATTTTATTTTTTATTATTTTATTTTTTATTATTTTATTTTTTATTATATTTATTATAAAATTAATGAAAATTTCAATTTTTTTGAGTATGATATAAAGCAGAGTTAATACTGAAAATTGGAAATTTTCAAATTTGTTCTTAAAAATTTTTAAAAAATTTTTTTATTTTGTATATTTTTTTATATTTTGAACATAATACTATTATAAAGTTAATAATAGTTGAGCAAAGAGTATTAATAGAATAATTTATTTTATTAATATTTGAGCAAAGATATATAATAGTATTTTTATATATTATTATATGTCGGCGATAAGAATATATTATATGTATGTAGGCTATATTTATTTTTTCTATTCATTAATATGTGGTCAAATTATATGTAATATACTCGAGCTAAGATTATTTTTATATCTAAAACTTTAGTAGTGGTTATTATTAGTCCCTCGCTTGGATGAATATAGTTACTTATGGTGTATCTATAGTCGAGCGAATGATTAATATGTGTGGTATTAAGCTTATTTATATAGCAATATATATTAGGTTGAAGTATTATATATATTAGTTTTAGTAGAGATTATTATTAGCTTTATAATTAATGACAGGTTTATTTATTACCTGTCATTAAATTTTTTTATAAAATAAATAACATAATATTAAATTTTTTATTTTAAATTTTTATTTATATTTTTTTATTTTCCACTTTTCTTATTTATATATTAATATACTTTCCACATATTATTAACTAATTTTTTCTAATTTTTTCTATTTTTTTTGATTTTTTTCTATTTTTTTCTTATTTTCCTATTATTTTAATTTTTATTTTTTTTAATTAAATTATATTACTAAAAAATTTAGATGTTTTATTTTTGATTTTTATTTTAATATTTTTTTAATTATTAAAATTTACAACAATTCATAATATAAAAAAATTTTTTATTTTATTATAAATTATAAAAAAAGTTATCATTTTTTCTAATGATAACTTTCTTATTTTTTATATATCTAGATTTTGAACATATTTTGCATTTTGTTGAATAAATTCTCTTCTTGGTTCAACCTCATCTCCCATTAATAAAGTAAATGTTTCGTCTGCTTTTATTGCATCTTCCATTGTTACTTTAACAAGAATTCTTGTTTCTGGGTTCATTGTTGTTTCCCATAATTGTTCTGGGTTCATTTCTCCTAGACCTTTGTACCTTTGTAATGCTAATTGGTCTCTAGAAATTCCCTTTTTCTCTAATTCTTCATATGCTTTTGGTAAATCTTCGTCAGTATAGCAATATACATCTTCCATACCTTTTTTAGATAATTTGTATAGTGGTGGTTGTGCTAAAAATACATTTCCATTTTCTATTAATGGTCTCATATATCTGAAGAAGAATGTTAATAATAATGTTCTAATATGTGCACCATCGACATCGGCATCAGCCATTATTATAACTTTTCCATATCTTATTTTTGTAATGTCAAAGTCTGGTCCAATTCCTGCTCCAACGGCTAAAATTACAGGATTTAACTTATCATTTCCATAAATTTTATCTGCTCTTGCTTTTTCTACGTTAAGCATTTTTCCCCAAAGTGGTAGGATTGCTTGGAATTTTCTGTCTCTTCCTTGTTTTGCACTTCCTCCAGCTGAGTCTCCTTCGACTATATATACTTCGCATTCTTCTGGGTTTTTGCTACTACAATCTGCTAGTTTTCCTGGTAATGTTGCTGTTTCTGTTGATGCTTTTTTCCTTACCAATTCCCTAGCTTTTCTTGCTGCTTCCCTAGCTCTTGATGCACTTACACATTTTTCTAATATTGCTTTTGCAACTTTTGGATTTTCTTCTAAGAATGTTGCTAACGCATCATTTACCATACTTTGTACTACACCTGTTACTTCACTGTTTCCTAATTTTGTTTTAGTTTGTCCTTCAAATTGTGGTTCCTTTACTTTAACTGATACAACTGCTGTTATACCTTCTCTTATATCTTCACCTTGTAAGTTTGATTCTTTTTCTTTTATTATGTTATGGCTTCTTGCGTAATCATTAAATACTTTTGTTAACGCTCTTTTGAAACCTTCTAGGTGTGTTCCACCTTCAACTGTATTTATGTTGTTTACGAATGTATAAATGTTTTCATTATATGCTGTTGTATATTGAATTGCTATTTCTACTGGTACTTCCCCAGCTCTTTCTATGTAAATTGGTGTTGGATGTATTTTTTCTTTGTTTTTGTTTAAAAATTCTACAAATGAAATTAATCCACCTTCATAACAGAACTCTGCTTTTTTAACATTTTCAGGATCTCTAGTATCTTCTAAAGTGATTTTTAATCCTTTTGTTAAAAATGCAATTTCTCTTAATCTTTTTTCTAGAACTTCATATTCATAATTTAGACTTTCGAAAATAGTATCATCTGCTAAAAATCTTACTAATGTTCCAGTTTTCTTAGATTCTCCTACTTTTTCAAGTTTTTGTGTTGTCTTTCCTTTTTCGAATTTCATATTATAAATTCCGCCATCTCTTTCAATTGTGACCTCTGTCCATGCGGATAGAGCATTTACAACTGAAGCACCTACGCCATGAAGCCCTCCAGACACTTTGTATCCACTATCTCCTCCAAATTTTCCACCAGCATGAAGTACTGTATATACAGTTTCCGCAGTAGATATATGTGTTTTTGGGTGTATTTCTACTGGAATTCCTCTACCATTATCTTGGACTGCAATTACGTTTCCTGGTTCTATTGTTACATTTATTTCTGTACAATATCCTGCCAAAGCTTCATCAACACCGTTGTCTACTATTTCGTATACCATATGATGTAATCCCCTAACTGATGTACTTCCTATGTACATACCTGGTCTTTTCCTTACAGCCTCTAGCCCTTCTAATACTTGAATTTGTTCTGCTCCATATTTATGATTGTACTTTTCCATTTGTCTTCCTCCTATTTTTTTATTTTAGAACTTTTCCGTTAGACACATTATATTCCAAATATTCTAAATTTTCAATATCTAATTTTTCAGTTCCCGTAATAATTACTTGTGTTCCTTCAATATTTTCTAAAAAATTTTTTCTTCTTGTTTTATCTAACTCTGACATGAAATCATCTAATAACAATATTGGATACTCTCCTATTTCGTCATATATAACTTGAAGTTCTGCTAATTTTAAAGAAAGCATTGCTGTTCTATTTTGGCCTTGTGAACCAAATATTTTTATATCTTTCTTATTTATATATATCATAAAATCGTCTCTATGTACACCCTTTGTTGTAAATCCTTTAATAATATCTAATTTTCTTCTTTCTTTTAACAATTTTAAATATTTTTCTTTGCTATCGCATTCAGTTATATAATCTAATTCTATTTGTTCTGCATTATTTGTTATATTTTTATGAATTATATCTAATTTTTTAATTATTTTTTTAATAAATTCTTTTCTATATTCATATATTTTTATTGCATATTCTGCTAGTTTTTCGTCCCATATATCTAATAAATTTTCATCTTTATGTTCTTCTTTAATCTGTCTTAAATATATATTTCTTTGTTCCATTGTTTTTATATACAAATTTAAAATATGCATATAATTTGGTCTTAATTGACTTATCATAATATCTAAAAATCTTCTTCTATTTTGTGGCCCGCCTTTTAAAATATTAATATCATCTGGTGTAAAAATTACAATATTTAAATTTCCTAATAATTCACTTAATTTTTTTATTTTTATTCCATTTAAATAAATATTTTTTTTATTTCCTATTTCTATTTTTATTTTTCCTTCTCTATCTGATTTTTCAAATTCAATTTCAACCATTGCATTTTGTTCATTTAATTTTATCATTTCATTATCTTTTTTTGCTCTAAATGATTTTCCTAAACTACATAAAAAAATGGATTCTATTATATTTGTTTTTCCTTGTGCGTTTTGTCCATAAAAAATATTTATATTTTTTTCTAAATTAATTTCTTCTTTTTCATAATTCCTAAAATTTTTTATTTTTATTTTTTTTATCCACATATTTTTCTCCAATAAATATTTTTATTAATTTATTTTCTTTTATTTTTCACTTTTAAAATTAGTTTTCCACATTTTATAAACTATTTTTATCTATTTTTTTCTAATTTATTCTTTTTTTTACTAATTTTTTCTATTTTTTATTATTTTCAATTTTAATTTATTTTATTTTTTATAATTAAATTATATTTTTATTTTTTTAAAACGTCTTATTTTTGATTTTCACGCGTTGTTTTTTTATTATTTATCTATTTTTTTTGATTTTTTTCTAATTTATTCTATTTTTTTCTAATTATTTTTAATTTAATTTTATTTATTAATTTTATTTTTTATTTATTATTAATAATTAATTGTAATTTTTTGTTTTGTTTTTTATTATTTATGATTTTTATTTTATTTTTTAAATTATTTTTATTTTTAATTTTATTTTTATTTATTTAAATATTTTTATTAATAATTTTTATTTTAATAAATTTATTTTTGAATAATTTTATAAATTATTTTATATTTAATAAAATATTTTTTCTTTTTTTACTTTTTAATTCTAATTTATTCTAATTTATTCTATTTTTTTTGATTTTTTAAATAATTTATTTTATTTTCCTCTTTTTATGTATTTTTCGAATTATTTTTCCACATTTTATAAACTATTTTTATCTATTTTTTTCTATTTTATTCTATTTTTTTCTATTTTTTTTGAATTTATTCTATTTTATAATTTTAAATAAATAATAATAATTTTTATAACTTTTCCACAATCAATTAATAATTTGTGGAAAACTTTTTTTATTTTAGTTTCAACATATTATAAATAAATTTTCTGTGCAATGTATTTTTATATATTAGAAAAGTAGCATAACTTCCCTAATATACAAAAAAAATATTAAAAAGTAAGAAAATATCTTACTTTTCAATTTACTCTATTAATCTTCTTTAAGTCTAATTGGTAAAATCATATAAACATAATCTTTATTTTCAGTTGATTTTATTAGACAAGGAGAAATACTTGTTCCAAATTCAACATAAACATTTTCGTCATCTATAGCCTTTAAGCTATCAAGAAAATATTTTGGATTAAATCCTGCTTCAAGATTTTTTCCTTCTGTAGAAACAAATAATTCCTCTTTTGCATCTCCTGTTTGGTTTGTACAAGAAATTACAACTTTTCCTATATCAACATTTATTTTTACAGGATATTTTTTCTCCTTTTCTACAGATGATGCAGAAATTAAGCTAATTCTTTCAAAACTATTTTGTAAATTATTTTTATTTACTTCAATTCTTGTTTCCCAGTTTTCTGGAATAACACTTTTATAATTTAAAAATTCTCCATCAAGAATTCTTGTTACGATTTTACAATTATCCATTTCAAATAATGCTTGATTCTTTGAAACTCCTATTTTAACAGGTTCAAAAGAATCTAATAAAATTTTGTTGACTTCATTTAGTGTTTTTCCTGGTATTACTGCATTAAAATCATTTGTTTGTTTGTTTAAAAATATACTTCTTAATGCTAATCTAAATCCATCTACTGCAACGATATTTAGTTTATTCTGTTTTACTTCGAATAGACATCCTGTGAAAATTGGTCTATTTTCTTCAGAGCTTACAGCAAATATTGTTTTTCTAATCATATTTTTTAAAGTATTTTGTTCTACTTCTATTGAATTTTCTACTTCTATTTTTGGAAGTTCAGGAAATTCTTCTGGATTCATAGTAGCTAATTTATATAAAGATCCTTCACATTCAATTTCTAATAAATTTTTATCATTTAATGTCAAATTAATTTCTGTATCTGGTAGTTTTCTAATTATTTCACTAAACATTATTGCATTTACTACTGTACTACCTTGTTCTTTTACATCACATTCCATCACATATTCTATACCGATTTCTAAATCGTAAGTTGTTAATTTTATTTCATTGTCATTTGTTTGAATTAAGATACCTTCTAGTATAGGCATTGTTGTTTTAGAAGCTACTCCTTTAACTACGGAATTGATAGCTTTTAAGATTTTGTCTTTGTAACATACAATTTTCATTTTTTCGTCCTCCCTATAATTATATAATATAATAATAAATATTTTTAGTAGTATTAGTATTAGGTCTTGTGGAAACTGTGGAAAACTATGTTGAAAGTTTATATCCCTAGTAAAAAGCCTGTGCATAATTTGGTGGATAAAGTCAAAATTTATCCACAGCATATAAAACTATTTGGGGATAAAACATTATCCACAGTTTTATCAACACGTTTTACACAGGTACCTGTGGATATCAAATGTATTGCTTCCGTAAGAAGAATTTGGAATTTGTTTGCACAAACAATTATTTTTACAAACACAGATTTCAAAATACTACCTTTTTTGTTGAAATATACTATTTTTTTTCATCCGTAATTATGTTTTTCACACTTTCCACAATTAGCTTAGTATTATTTTTTTCTTTTATTTCTTTTGCAATTTTATTGTAACCATGCATTACTGTTGAATGGTCTCTATTACCAAACTCTACACCTATTTGTGGAAAAGACATATTAGCAATTTCTCTGCATAAATACATAGCAATTTGTCTTGGAAAAGCTATATCATTTGATCTTTTACTTCCAGCTAAATCATCTTTATCTATGCTAAAATATTTTGATACTGTTTCTTTTATAAAGTCACATGATATTACTTTTTGGCTTTCGTATTTAAATTCATTTATTATATTTTCTGCAAGTTCAATTGTTATTGGACTATGTGTTAATGAAGCTCTTGCAACTATTTTATTAAATACACCTTCTAGTTCCCTGATATTAGAATCAATTTTTGTAGCGATATCTGATAAAATAGAATCATCTATTACAATGTTTTCATCTTGAGCTTTTTTTCTTAATATTGCTAAACGTGTTTCATAATCTGGACAAGAAATATCAGCTAATAGTCCCCATTCAAATCTTGATTTTAATCTATCTTCTAGAAATTCAATATCTCTAGGTGGTTTATCACTAGATAATATAATTTGTTTTCCATTTTCCCTTAAAGTATTGAAGGTATGGAAGAATTCTTCTTGGATTCTGTCTTTACCGGCTATAAATTGTATATCATCGATTAGTAAAACATCAATATTCCTGTACTTATTTCTAAAAATTTCTGTTTTACTGTCTTTGATGGCATTTATAAGTTGATTTGTAAATTTTTCTGAAGTAACATATAAAACATTAGATTTTGGATTATCCTCTAATATTCTGTTACCAATAGCTTGCATTAAGTGAGTTTTTCCTAAACCAACGCCACCATATAAAAATAAAGGATTATATGATTTTCCAGGTTCTTTTCCTACTGCTAATGCTGCTGCGTGTGCAAATCTGTTATTATTACCAACAACGAAAGTTTCAAAAGTATATTTTGGATTTAATGTTTGATGATTATTTTCTAGTTCGGTATCTGATACATTTGAATTTTTATTTGTAATTATAGATGCGTCTGATGATTCTTTACTAGAAATATCAATTACAGAAAAAGTCCATTCTCTATTTGTGATATATCTTAAGGTGTTAAAAATAAGACTATTAAATTTGTTTTCGATAAAGTCTTTTTGAAAATCAGATGTAGCTGTAAAAACGATATTATCATCATTTATACTGTCAATACCAAGAGGAGCAATCCAAGTATCATAAGATATTGTTGAAACTTCATCTTTTAGTAATTCTTTTAATTTGCCTAAAAGTTCATCTTTGTCTACAGTCATTTTATTCATCCTTTCTAACAAAACTTATCCACATAGTTATCCACAACTGTTGATAAGTTTGTAATATTTTAGTAAAAAAACACAAAAAAATACGAACAATATTTTTGTTGATGTTTCAGTAAAAAAGCTTGTTTTTTTTGTAATTCATATAATAACAAAAAAAATATAAATAAGTCAATAGAATTGTGGAAAAAAATTTTTAATTGTGGAAAATCTGTTAAAAAACTGTGGATAATTCAATTATGTTACAAAAATATTACAAAAAATTTGATAAAAAAGCTATAAAAGTTTACATAGTTCTTTTTTTACTTTTTTAAAAAAACCCTTGACAAAACATAAATTAGTACTGTATAATCGATATACTTGATATTTTGTATAAATTTCCAGAAATGGAATTTGATAATAACAAAGCTAATTAGGAGGTGCTATAAATGAAAAGAACATTTCAACCAAAAACAAGACAAGAAAAGAAAGAACACGGATTTATGAAAAGAATGAAAACAAGAGCAGGAAGAAACGTTTTAAAAGCAAGAAGAGCTAAAGGTAGAAAAAAATTAAGTGCTTAAATATTATATTGTTACTAGATTATAAAGTGATTTATATACTTAGTGGGGCAAGTTTATTAAAAATTATTCTTGCCTTTTAAATATAATAAAAAACTTAAAATGATTTTTTTTCATTGAATTCTACCAGTAGAAGGGAAGAAAAATAATGAAAAAAACAAAAATGTTAAAAAAAAATTATGAATTTAGAAAAGTTTTGTCAAAGGGAAAATATTTTTCAGGTAGAAATATTGAGGCTTTTATAAAAGAAAATAACAAAAATTATAATTTTTTAGGACTAGCTATAAGTGTTAAAACTGCAAAAGCAGTTAAAAGAAATCACATAAAAAGGCTAATTAGAGAAAATTATAAGATTTTAGAGCCAGAAATTAAAAATGGAAAAAGTATAGTTTTTTTGTGGAAAAAAGGTGTAGATGTTAGAAATGCAACTTTTGAAAATGTAAAAAATGATATGAATTTTATTTTTGACAAAGCAGATATAAAGAATAAAGGGATATAAGAATGAAAAAAATTTTATTGAAATTAATAGATTTTTATAAAAAAAATATTTCTTTATGGTTAGAAAGTAAAAATATAAAGTGTAAATTTTATCCTACATGCTCTGAATACACAAGGCAAGCGATTGAGAAATATGGAGCTTTAAAAGGTTTAATTTTAGGCATATATAGAGTTT
The DNA here is from genome assembly GCA_934122385.1 of uncultured Clostridia bacterium. Lineage (GTDB taxonomy): Bacteria > Bacillota > Clostridia > TANB77 > CAG-508 > CAG-269. The sequence goes on from CAKOWP010000001.1 coordinate 52,415, forward strand.
TAAGATGTAATCCTTTTTCAAAAGGAGGATATGATCCACTGAAATGAGTAGGAGGAATATAAATGTTTCAATTTTTTGCAAACATTTTTGGATATTTATTAAATATTATTAATGATTTTGTTGGAAATTATGGTTTAGCAATTATATTATTTACTGTAATTATAAAAATTTTAATGTTGCCATTGTCTATAAAACAGCAAAAAACAATGAAGAAAAGCGCAAAAATTCAAGAACAAGTGAAAATTTTGCAATTTAAATATAAAAATGATCCAGAAAAATTAAATAGAGAAATGATGGATTTATATAAAAAAGAAAATATGAGTCCATTTAGTGGTTGTTTAAGTACTATAGTTCAATTTATTTTGTTAATTTCAATTTTCTATATGGTTAGATTTCCATTAACATATATGGAAAAAATTGATAAAAATCAAATAGATACTTATGTACAACAAATGAAAGATGATGGAATGGCAGTAAGCCAAGCATATTCTGAAATTGATATAGTCAGAGAAATTAATTATTTAAAAGATAAATTTCCAGAGGATGAGAATTTAAATAAAATTAATTTAAATATGCAATTTTTCGGTTTAGATTTAGGTAAAATACCACAACAAAACCTAGGGGATTGGACAGTTTATATAATACCAATTTTATATATAATTTCAACATTTATATCAATGAGAATTACTACGGCAATGCAAGATAAGACAAAATCAAAAGATGATGTTATAGATATTACAGAAAAGAAAGAAGAAGAAAAAAATGAAATGGAAGATGCAATGGCTCAGTCTAATAAAATGATGTCATGGATGATGCCGATTATGTCTGTTTCAATATCTCTTGTAGCTCCTTTAGGACTTGCTTTATATTGGTTAGTAAATAACATTTTAATGATTGGTGAGAGATTAATTTTAAACAAAATGATAAAAGATTAGTAAAATAAAAAATTACAAACCGAAAGGAATGTTAAAAATGGAAAAAAGTATTATTTCAGAGGGTAAAACTACAAATGAAGCAATAGAAAAAGGTTTGGAACAATTAAAAGTTTCAAAAAATATGGTAGATATAAAAGTACTTGAAAATGCTGAAAAAAGAAGCTTTTTCAGTATCTTATCTCCAAGAGTTGTAAAGGTTCAATTAACAATAAAAGAAGAAAAAAATCACAATGAACATATTAAAAAAGAAAAAAAAGAGGTTGAATTAAGCGAAAAAGAAGAGAAAATTGTAATTGATAACATTAGTAAATTTATGACTGAATTTTTAGAAAAAACAGAGGAAAATGCAAAATTTAATGTTAAAATTTCAAAATCTACTGTATATGTGGATATAGAAAGTCAAGAAATTGGGTTTTTAATAGGATATAGGGGAGAAACGTTATATGCGTTTCAAAATATATTGTCAGCTGTTGCTAATAAAGGAATTGAACAAAAAGTTAGAGTTATTCTTGATATAGAGGGATATAAGGCAAAAAGAGAAAAAGCACTAGAAGAATTAGCTGAAAAGATAGAAAAAACAGTTATAAAAACTAGAAAATCAGTTACATTAGAGCCAATGCAAGCATATGAAAGAAAAATAATTCATACAAAACTACAAAATAGTGAAAAAGTAGAGACAAGAAGCATAGGTGAAGAACCAAGAAGAAGAATTGTAGTTGAATTAAAAAGAAAATAAATATTTTAATAAATAAAATCAGAGGTCAAAGGTCAGATTTTACTTTTTATAATAAAAAAGTATTATTTTATCTTTGATTTTTTTTGGATTTTATCAAAAAAAGCTTTTAAAAAGTAACATAATGTGGTAGAATGGTGTAGAAAAATGTAAAAAATAAGGAGAAATAAAAATGAGTGTAATAGCGTCAATATCTACGGCTCCGCGGAGTTGGTGGAATTGGTATTGTTAGAATGAGTGGAAAAGAGTGTTTTAATGTTTTAGAAAAAATATTTAAGCCAAAAAAACAAGAAAAAATAGAAGATATAAAAGGATATACTTTAAAATATGGAAATATTGTTGAAAATGAAGAGATAGTAGACGAAGTTTTAGTTTCATATTTTAAAGCACCTAGAAGCTATACAACAGAAAATATGTGTGAAATAAATACACATGGTGGAAATATAGTAGTTAAAAAAATATTAGAATTATGTTTAAAAAATGGGGCAAATCTTGCGGAACCAGGGGAATTTACAAAAAGAGCTTTTTTAAATGGAAGGATAGATTTATTACAAGCAGAATCTGTTATTGATGTAATAAATAGCAAGTCAGAAAGAGAGCTAAAGACTGGAATTAAACAACTTGAAGGGATTTTATCAAAAAAAATAAAAGAAATTAAGCAGGAAATCATGGATGTAATGGTAAATGTCGATGTAAGTATTGATTATCCGGAGTATGATGTTGAAGAAGTTACGGATAATCAAGTTTTAAATATGCTTAATAGTGTTCAAGAGAAACTTGAAAAATTAGAAAAAAGCTTTGATAATGGAAAAATAATAAAAGAAGGTATAAAAACAGCAATAATTGGTAAACCAAATGCAGGAAAATCGTCATTATTAAATGCAATATTAAAGGAAGATAGAGCTATTGTTACTGAATATGAGGGAACTACAAGGGATACTATTGAGGAATTTGTTAATATAGAAGGTGTACCCTTAAAATTGGTAGATACTGCTGGAATAAGGGATGCAAAAGATGAGGTTGAAAAAATTGGAATTGCAAAATCTAAAGAAATAGCTAAAGAAGCAGATTTGATTATAGCAATTTTTGATAGTTCAAAGGAATTAACAGAAGAAGATAAGGAAATATTGGATATTATAAAAAATAAAAAATCAATTATTTTATTAAATAAATCAGATTTAAATTGTATTTTAAAAGAAAATGATGAAAGATTTACAAATATTTCAGATAATATTTTAAAAATTTCTGCTTTAGAGGGGAATGGATTAGAAGAATTATACGATTTAATTGCAAAAATGTTTAGTTTAAATGAAATTAATTTGGATAATGATGTAATAATTACAAATATACGACATAAAAACTTAATTTCTAAAGCGATAGAAAATGTGAAAGAGGCAAGAAAAACAATAGAAGAAAATATGCCTGTAGATATTGTTGCTATATTTATAAAAAATATTTTGGAAGATTTAGGAAATATAACAGGTGAATTTGTAACAGATGATATTATAAATGAAATTTTTTCTAAATTCTGTTTAGGTAAATAGTATGAAAAATTGACACGAAAATCCAAAATGAAACGATTTTTATATATTAAATATGTAATTTTATACATAAAGAATTAAAAAGGATTAAAAACGAAAATAATTGCAAATAAATTTAAAAAAATGATTTTATATATAAAATTATACTGCACGGAAAATTTATAAAATAAATTTTCTGTACTAACGAATTCTAATTGTTTCACAAAATTTATGGGCGAACAAACGAACAAAGTAAACATAATTATTTAAGACAAAAAACAACAAATTAATTTTGGGGTAAATATACACTAAAATAAACAAAATATATGAAACATAGGCGTTTTAAAACTTAAAATTACAATGTACTTTTACTATAATGTAAATGTTATTTTTAAAAGTAAAAAAACACTGATTTCTGTTTCATAAGGAAAGGGTATTAAAATGAGTTATTACGCAGGAGACTACGATGTAGCGGTTATTGGAGCAGGCCATGCAGGTTGTGAAGCAGGACTTGCTGCAGCAAGATTAGGAATGAAAACTTTGGTGTTTTCTATAAGTTTAGAGGCAGTTGCAAACATGCCTTGCAATCCACATATAGGAGGAAGTTCAAAAGGACATTTAGTAAGAGAAATAGATGCTCTTGGGGGTGAAATGGGGAAAAACATAGACAAAACTATGATTCAAATAAAAATGTTAAATACATCTAAAGGACCAGCTGTTCATTCTTTAAGAGCACAAGCAGATAGAAAAAAATATCATGCAGAAATGAAACATACATTAGAGAAACAAGAGAATCTGTTTTTAAAACAGGGAGAAATTGTGGATATTAAAGTTGAAAATGGCAAGGTTGTGGGGATAGAAACAGCGGTTGGAGCTATATATGGTGTAAAAGCTGTTATAGTTGCTACAGGTACTTACCTTAAAGGTAAAATATTTATGGGTGAATTTTCACAAGAAAGCGGGCCTGACGGTGTAGCTGCAGCCAATAAGCTATCTGAATCACTAAAACGTATAGGTGTTGATTTAGTAAGGTTTAAGACAGGTACACCTGCTAGAATTAATAAAAGAAGTATTGATTTTAGTAAAATGGAAGTCCAAAAAGGTGATGAAAATATAGTTCCATTTTCTTTTGAAGACGAAATAAAGGATTTAAAACAAGTGGATTGCTATTTAACATATACTAATGAAAAAACACATCAAATAATCAGAGATAATTTACATAGATCACCATTATATGCTGGAGAAATAAAGGGAACAGGTCCAAGATACTGTCCATCTATAGAAGATAAAGTTGTTAGATTTAGTGATAAACCTAGACATCAAGCTTTTGTAGAGCCAGTTGGAATGGATACAGATGAGATGTATATACAAGGGTTAAGTTCTTCTTTGCCAGAAGATGTTCAAATAGCTTTATATCATACAATAGCTGGGCTAGAAAATGCGGAATTTACAAGGTCTGCATATGCTATTGAATATGACTGTATAGACCCATCAAATTTAAAACTTTCACTAGAATATAAAGGAATTGAAGGCCTATTTATGGCTGGACAAACTAATGGAACATCTGGATATGAAGAAGCTGCATGTCAAGGTCTAATTGCAGGAATAAATGCTGCACAAAAAATAAAAGGTAAAGAACCTGTAATATTAGACAGAACACAAGGTTATATAGGTGTTTTAATTGATGATATCGTTACTAAAGGAACTAATGAACCATATAGAATGATGACTTCTAGAGCTGAATATAGGCTACTTTTAAGACAAGATAATGCTGATTTAAGATTAACAGAGATAGGACATGATGTAGGTTTAATTTCTGAAGAAAGATATCAAAAGTTTTTAACAAAAAAAGCAAATATTGAGAAAGAAATTGCAAGATTAAAGAGTACAATTGTAAAACCAACTCAAGAAGTGAATAAATTGTTGATAAATTGTGGAACATCACCACTTACAACGGGTACAAAAATGAATGAACTTTTAAAAAGAACGGAACTTGATTATGATAAATTAGCTTCAATTGATCCAGATAGACCAGAATTGAGTTTGCAGGAGAAAGAAGAAGTTGAAATTCAGGTTAAATATGAGGGATATATTAAAATGCAAGAGGAACAAGTTGAAAAGTTTAAAAAGATGGAAACTAAATTATTACCGGAAGATATTGATTATAGTTCTATTAATGGTTTGTGCTTGGAAGCTAGACAAAAACTTGATAAGTTTAGACCTCGTTCTATTGGACAGGCTTCTAGAATTTCAGGGGTTTCACCTGCTGATATTTCTGTGCTTTTGATTTATTTGCAAGTTAATAGGAATACGAATAAATAATTTGTAATTAATTAATTTAAAATTTTTATAATATATTGTTTTTTAATACCTTGGTGTCGCAATCTCCATATTAAAAATACTAGTATGTAGATTGCTCCAGTTCGCACTCACATTTGTTCGTTTGATCGCTTACGCGGTATTTTAAAAACAATATATTATAAAAATAAAAGGAGAAAGTATGAATATAGATGATTTTAAAAGATTAATGTGTCTTTACGGTAATGAAATTGGATTAGAGTTTACTGAGGAACAATTAGATAAATTTTTTAAATATATGAATTTATTATTAGAATGGAATGAAAAGATTAATTTAACAGCAATTACAGAACCAGAAGAGGTAATTTTAAAACATTTTATAGATTCATTAACAATAAGTAAATATATAGATAATAATAAGACACTAGCAGATGTAGGTACTGGAGCTGGTTTTCCAGGAATTGCTTTAAAGATATATAGAAATGATTTAAAAATTACTTTAGTGGATTCTTTGAATAAAAGAATTAACTTCTTGAATGAGGTTATAAAAGAATTGAACTTAAAAGAAATTAAGACTGTACATAGTAGAATTGAAGATTTTGGAAAAAATAAGGAATATAGAGAAAAATTTGATTATACTACAGCAAGAGCAGTTGCAAATTTATCTGTTTTATCAGAATATTTGATTCCTATTGCAAAAATTGATGGACAGTGTATTTGCATGAAAGGAAGTAATGTAAAAGAAGAAGTGGATACATCAAAAAATGCAATAAAAATTTTAGGAGGAAAAATTAAAAAAATAGAAGAATTTAATTTGCCAAAATCAGACATAATAAGAAATGTAATTATAATTAAAAAATTTAAAAATACACCAGCTAAATATCCTAGAAAGGCTGGAATACCAGCAAAAGAGCCGTTAAAATAACGACTTTTTTTTTGGAAATAAAAAAGAAAAAATATAATAAAAATATCAAAAAAATATTGACTTTTGGTAAATAATTGTATATCATAAATATAGAAACAAAACAAATCAATAAGTAAATGTTTACGATAATGAATGGAGGCAATAAAGTGGGAAAAGTAATATCAGTAGCAAACCAAAAAGGTGGAGTAGGAAAAACAACAACAACAATAAACTTAAGTACAATGCTTGCAAAAAAAGGAAAAAAAGTACTATTAATAGATGCAGATCCACAAGGAAATGCGACTAGTGGAGTTGGAGCAGAAAAAGATGTAGAATTATCAACATACGATATATTAGTTGCAGACACAGAAATAGAAGAAACACTTGAAAAAACAGTGATAAAAAATCTATTAGTATGTCCATCAAATATAAACTTAGCCGGAGCTGAGGTAGAATTGGTGTCTATGATGTCAAGAGAACAAAGACTAAAAGAAAAACTAGAAAATATAAAAAACGAATTTGACTATATTTTTATTGACTGTCCACCATCATTAGGATTAATTACACTAAATGCCTTTACAGCATCAGACAGTGTTTTAATACCAGTACAATGCGAATACTATGCACTGGAAGGATTAGGACAACTTATAAACACCATAAACTTAGTAAAAAAACATCTAAATAAAACATTAGAAATAGAAGGAGCACTTCTTACAATGTACGATGCAAGAACAAATTTATCAAATCAAGTAGTAAAAGAAGTAAAAAAATATTTTAATGATAAAGTATACAAAACAGTAATACCAAGAAATGTAAGACTTAGTGAAGCACCAAGTTATGGAATGCCAATAACAGAATATGATCCAAAATCAAAAGGTGCAAAAATGTATGAAAAACTTGCAAAAGAATTTTTGAAAATAAACGAAACTGAAAGAAAAGGAAAGCACAGTTTATAATAAAAAGAAGGGAAAGTGATACAAATGCCTAAAAAAACAGGATTAGGGAAAGGGTTAGACGCATTATTTGGACCTGCACCTGAAGAAGAACAAATAAAAGAAACAGATGTATTAAAAAACTTAAAAATAACAGAAGTAGAACCAAATAGAAATCAACCAAGAAAAAACTTTAATCAAGAAGCTTTAGAAGAACTTGCAGAATCAATAAAAGAATATGGATTAATACAACCAATAATAGTAACAGAAAAAGATGGATATTATTGCATAATAGCTGGTGAAAGAAGATGGAGAGCTTGTAAATTAGCAGGTTTAGAGGAAATACCAGCAATTGTTAGAGAAGATGACGACAAGAAAAATAATGAAATAGCCTTAATAGAAAATATACAAAGAGAAGATTTAAACCCATATGAAAAAGCATTAGGAATAAAAAACTTAATAGATACATATGGCCTAACACAAGAAGAAGTATCAAAAAAATTAGGAAAAAGCAGAAGTACAATAGCAAATACGGTAAGAATTTTAAATTTAGACCCAAGAGTTATTGAATTTGCCAAACAAGGTAAATTAACAGAAGGGCATTGCAGAGGATTGCTTGCTATTACAGACCCTGAAAAGCAGTATATGACTGCGGTTGATATGATAGAAAGAGGTTCAACTGTTAGAGAAATAGAACAAAGAAATAAAAAAATAAATCAAAAAGAAGTGTCAAAAGAAGAACTAAAAAGAGTAAGCATTTTATATAAAGACATAGAAAATACATTCCAAGGATTTTTTGGAACAAAAGTAAAATTAAATCCTGGAAAGAAAAAAGGAAAGATCGTTATAGAATATGCATCAAATGATGATTTAGAGAGAATATTAAATTTGATGAAATAGAAAGGTTTGATTAAATGCAAGAAATGATTGAATTTTTAAGAACAGATAGTTGCTTAATATTATTAGCAACTATGATTATAATATTATTTGTGGGATTTATCATTTTATTGGTAAATAATGTAAAAATGAATAATAAATACAAAAATTTTATGAAAAAATTAGGTAATGGTAAAAATATAGAAGAAGACCTAGAAAACATTATGTATAAAGTAGATAGAGTTGAAAAACAAAATGCTGAAATAATGAATTTTTGTAAAGGCTTAGATGAGGATTTATCTAAATGTATTCAAAAAGTTGGAATAGTTAGATATAGTGCTTTTAAAGATACTGGTAGTGATTTGAGCTTTGCTGTTGCATTACTAGACGAAAATAATGATGGCGTTGTATTTAATGGTATTTATTCTAGAGAAATGTCTAATATTTATGCAAAACCAGTAGAAAAGGGAAATTCTAAATATACATTATCAAACGAAGAATTACAGGCTATAGATAGAGCAATTAATTCTAATAATTTATATAAAATTAGATAAAATGGTTAGAAGAAATTAAAAATTTGATATTATTAAATTTTTAATTTTTTCTAACCAATCTTATGTTTTGAGAAGGATTTATAGAGTATGGAACATAAAATGGAAAAATTTAAAAAAAATATTATAAAATATGATGAACCATTTTTTATATTGTTATTTTTTGTTATTATTTTTGGAATAAATATGTATTTAAAGACAGAACCAACAGATGAAGTTTGGAATTTTCAAAATATATATAAAATTTATAATGGATATAAAATATATGTAGATGCAAATGTTATAACTACTCCATTATTTCATTGTATAGGAGTGATTTTTTTTAAATTATTTGGGGCAAATTTTTTTGTGTTTAAATTATATGGTGTTATAATTAGTACAATGATAATATTTGGAATTTATAAAATACAAAAGAATTTAGGTATTTCTAAAATATTATCACTATTTTTTTCTATAATATTATTTTTGGCACAAATAAATATATATCATAATACAGTAAATTATAATACTTTATGCTTGCTGTTTGCTACATATGGACTATTGGTGACTATAAACAGAAATCAAATTTCAAATAATAAATTTGTATTAATTGAGGCTATAATTACATACTTAATAATTTTAACAAAACAAAATGTAGGAATGATTTATTTAGGTTTTATTATAATTTATAATCTATTATTTGAAAAAGAAGATAAGTGGAAGAATATTTTAAAAATATTAAGCATTGATGTCTTTTTAATTTTAATATTTGTAATTATTTTGTATAAAAATGACATTTTAAATGGATTTATTAGTTATACGATTTTAGGAATTAAAGAATTTGCAGAAAAGAATTTTGCTGTTGAAGGCCATGTAATTAAATTAATTTCAATATTTATTATAAATATTGCATTTGTGTGTGTAATTAATAAAAATAAATTATTTAAGGAAGAAATAATTAAAAATATCGATATAATATCAATATTAGCTTTCTTACAATTAATGGTTGCATACCCCATATTTAATGTGGCACATGTAGATTGTGCATTGTTTTATATGTATTTGTTATTAGTGTATATAATATATAATTTATTTTACGATCTATTATGTGATAAAAAATTGATATATAAAGTTACAAAGATATTTATAATACTGTTGATAAGTATTTCTGTAGTACGAATTGGAATGTATTTTGGCAAAGTAGTAAACAGTTATGAGTATAATAATTTATATTTTGGTTCATTATTAAATGATGATTTAAAAGAAAAAATTAAAGAAGTAACAGAATATATTAATAATAGTGATGAGAATGTAATTGTATATTCTACAGAGGCGGCATTATATATGATGCCATTAAATAGAAGTAATGGTTATTTGGATGAACCGTTATTAGGCAATTTTGGAAAAGATGGAGAAGATGGTGTTATAAAAGAAATCTCTGAAATGGAAAATACACAGATTATCATAAATAAAGATAAAAAAGTATATCAGGAATCTGATAAAGTAATAAATTATATAAAAGAAAACTTGAATTATGTAGGAAATATAAGAGATTTATTAATTTATCAAACAATAAAATGATTTTAAAAATAAAATGAATAGTAAAAAAAGGCAATGAAGTGTATTGTAATATTAGAGTAAAATATTATAATACGGTAAAATGAAAAAATATTAAAAAATGTATTGACAAATGTTTTTAAAAATGCTAAGATAAATACTGTCATTAGGCAATTTTAAAAATTTTTGTCTACTATATGGAGAGGTGGTCGAGTTGGTTTATGGCACCAGTCTTGAAAATTGGCGTAGGTTAATAGCCTACCGTGGGTTCGAATCCCACCCTCTCCGCCAATGTTAATAAAGATATAAGACCATAAAATTATAATCATTATATTTTATAGTTATATATCTTTATTTTTATATGGAGATGTACCCAAGTGGTGAAGGGGACTGTTTGCTAAACAGTTAGGTCGGTAACACGGCGCGGAGGTTCGAACCCTCTCATCTCCGCCAAAAAAGTAGCATTAGTTTTTCTAATGCTACTTTTTGCAATAAAATCAAAAGCTAATTATTTTAATAAAAAACAAAAAAATGTGGAAAAAAGTTGAAAAATAAAAAAAAATAATGTATAATTTATTATATACGGAAAGATGGTGAGAAGGTGAACAAACTAAAAAAAATAAATATATTGATTTTAACCATTTTTATAATTGCCAATATGTTTTCTTTTTTTAAAACAACAAGTAATGCAGCAAATACTACTAGTGGAAAGGGATTATCAATTAATGTAAGCGATTATAAACCATCTGATTTGTCAGAAGATACAGATACAATTAATTTTGCAAATAAGATAATAGGTATTTTTCAAGCTGTAGGAAGTATTGTCTCTGTATTGGCATTAGTTTTAATTGGAATTAAATATATGACAAGTAGTATAGAAGAAAAGGCAGAATATAAAGAAACTATGATATATTATATAGTTGGTGCAATATTGGTTTTTGCTATAAGTAATATTTCAGCAATGATTTATAATTTTGCACAAACTTTAAATAATTAAGAGGGTTGATATTATGAACAAAAAAATAGTAGTAATTTTTATAATATTTATACTATTGATTTTTTCCATAAATGTTACAAATACATATGCTGGTGACCTTGGAGATGTTATATCAGGAGGGAAAAGCTTTGTTGATAGTAGTAAGGGTGATGTTGAAATTGATTCTTCAAAATTATCGCAAACATCAAAGAGTGTTTATAACATTTTATTAATGATTTCATTTATAGTTGTTGCAGTTGTTGGAATAATATTAGGAATGAAATTTATGATGGCAGGAGTAGACGAAAAGGCAAAGGCGAAGGAATCTCTAGTAATATTTTTTATTGGATGTATTGTTGTATACGGAGCTTTTGGAATATGGAAAGTACTAGTAACAGCATTAAGTTCTTTATAAAGTTATTAATATTTCTTATTATAAATAAGAATATGATATAAATAAATATAAAATAAAAAGGAGGAAAAAATATGAAAAAATTAGTTAAATTAATACCTGTAATGATGGCAGTTATAATGGCACTATCTGTATTATCACCTGTTTTTGCAACAGGTCCATCAGATTATTCAGGAACAGCTACAAGCGCTTTTGATTCTATTGGTAATAAGATAATTGGTATGGTTCAAGCTATAGGAACAATTGTATCAGTTCTTATAATAATCGTTTTAGGTATTAAATATATGATGGGTAGTGCAGAAGAAAAAGCTGAATACAAAAAGACTATGCTACCATATTTAATAGGTGCAATTTTAATATTTGCGGCTTCAACGTTAGCTACAATGGTTTATAATTTTGCAATATCACTTTCATAAAAAATAAAAAACCTTTACTTCCGTAAAGGTTTTTTATTTTTTTTGTAAATAATGATATTACAAAATTATTACAAATATATTAAATTTCCACTTTTTTTGATAAAAACTATACAATTATCCACAGTTTTATGATATAATATATATTGTAAAATTATATTATAAGATACGGAGGAAAAAATATGCAAACCTATGAAATACCAAGAAATTATAAAGGAGAAGGTAGAATATTATATATATTTTCTACAAAAGGATTAATATTTACGTGTGTTGGAGCCGGAATTGGATTGATTTTTTATGTAATTTTAAAAATTTTGGGATTTAGTATGATAGGACTTTTTATTACTATAATATTTGCAGCAATAGGTTTTGTAATAGGAACACTCAAAGTACCTGAGACGGCAAACCTAGAAATTACAAAAAAAACTGGTGGAGAAAATATAGATGATGTAATAATGAGATGGATTAAATTTAAAAAGAATGGCAACAAAATATATGTTTATAAACCGGAGGAGGAAACAAAAGATGGAAAATAATCAATTAATCAATATGTTAACAGTTTTATTAGGAATAATGATAGGCATTTTATGTATATTATGTGTAGTATTTTTAGTTTTAAAAATTAAAAGTAGAGAACACAAAGAAAAAAAAGCAATAAAACAACAGGAAGAGAATATTAAGTTAAAAGCTAAAACATTAACAACACAAAATTATACAAAAGAATCAATATTTAAATTTATGGAATTTGATAAAATAGATGACAATATGATTTTACAAAAAGGCGGAAAAAGATTCTTAATGGTTATAGAATGCCAGGGTGTAAATTATGACCTAATGTCTGGTTTAGAAAAAAATAGTGTTGAACAGGGATTTTTGCAATTTTTAAACACATTAAGATATCCCATTCAAATTTATGTACAAACAAGAACAGTAAATTTAGGAAGTAGTATAAATACATATAAAGAAAGAGTTGATACTATATCTAAAGAATATGCAGCTAAACAAATGGAATATAACCAAAAATTACGTTCGGGCCAATTTACAGAGTCAGATTTAAACAAAGAAAAATATGAATTAATTAGACAAAGAAACTTGTATGAATATGGTGTTGATATAATTCGTAATACAGAAAGAATGAGTTTAAATAAAAATATATTAAGTAAACATTATTATATTATAATTCCATACTATCCTGAAGAAGCATCAAATGGAGAATATCAACAAGATGAAATAACAAGCTTGGCATTTTCAGAACTTTATACAAAATCACAATCAATTATTAGTTCTCTTTCAGTATGTGGAATAAATAGTAAAATTTTAGATTCAACAGAATTAGCAGAGCTATTGTATGTGGCATATAATAGAGACGAGTCTGAAATGTTTAACTTAAGAAAAGCTTTTAATGCGGGTTATGAGGATTTATATTCTACTGCTCCAGATGTTTTAGACAAGAGAATGAAAGAACTTGATATAAAAATAGAACAAGATGCAATAAAGAAGGCAAATGAGACTGTATATGATGTTATGGAAGAAAATGAAAAACAAAGAAGGGTAAAACAAAAAGAAGATGAATTAGACAGGTTAATAGATCAAATGGCTAAAGCATTAATAGAAGAAAATAAAAGATCTGTTGGAGCTGATGTTGCAGAAGCTGCTATAGAAAAGATAGACAATGATAGTAAAAATAGAACAAAAGAAAAAGAAGGAGGAGAAGATGATGGCAAAAAAACAAAAACAACAAGAAGAAAATCTACAAGAGCAATTTAGAGAATATAGAGAAGAAGATGTTGCAATATTAAAGAAAAAATCAATAAAAGAATTAATAGCACCATCAGGAATAGATGCATCAAATATAGACCATTTAGAAATAATATCTAATACAAAAAGATATGCGCGTAGCTTTTTTGTATCATCTCTTCCTAGAATGTGTACATTTCCAGAACTATTTAGAGATTTATATATGTTTGGAGATACAAATACATCAATATTTATAAATCCTATAAAAGAAGATAAATCTCAAAATGATTTAAATAGGGTTATAAATGAACTAGAAACAGAAAGAATTGTTGCAGCAGATAAAGGAAACATAAATAGGGAAAGTACAATTTCACAAAAAAGATTGGAAGCAGAACAATTAAGAGATGAAATAGCTGCAGGTTTTAATAAACTATATGAAGCTTCAATAATCTCAACCCTTTTTGCGTACAGTTTAGATGATTTGGATAGATATACAAAATTATTATCTTCTGAAATGTCAAAAACTTTAGTTGGAATAAAAACTGCATGGGGAATGCAAGAAGATGCGTTTAAATCAAATTTACCATTTATGAATGATAAAATACATAAAACACATACTTTTGATAGAAATTCCATGGGAACTGTATTTCCATTTACAACTTCAGAAGTTGGACATCCTACAGGTGTTCCGTTAGGATTTAATAAACAAACTGGTACACCGATATTATTTGATAATTTCCATTCATCACTTACGAATTATAATATGGTTATATTTGCTAAGTCAGGTGCTGGTAAATCTGTAACAATGAAAACATTAATTTCAAGATCATCTGTTTTAATGGGAATAGAAAGTTTAGCACTTGATGCTGAAGGCGAATATACAATTGTGGCCGAGAGCTTGGGTGGAATTAATGTTGTAATAAGTCCAACATCAAAAACAATTATCAATTTATTTGATGTTGAAACTGAGACTATAAAAGATGAAATAACAGGTAAAGAAAGAGTAACTTTAAATATAGAGAATAAGGTAGAGGATGTTACACAGGCTTTACTTACTATGGCCAGAGGTAGTACTCGTTCTGATGAAGTAAATGAATTGACAAAGCAAATAATTGCAGAGTCTGTTGCGGAAGAATATGCAGCTCTTGGTATTAATAGTAATCCGGAAAGTTTGTATAAACAATCTGCAGGAGTTATGAGGGGTAATATCCTTTCTAGAGAGAAGAAAGATATGCCTACAATTGGTTCGTGGTATAGAAGAATTCAAGGAAAGGCTAGAGAAAATACTAACTCAGATTATCAATATCATTACAGTTATTTATTAAAAGTTATGAAACAATACATAAGAGAATATGATGGGCAAATGGCTTATTTTGATGGACAGTCAACTTTTGAGTTGTTAGAGGGTGCTCCATTTATAAACTTGGATATTTCTCAATTGGAAGAAAGATTTGCAAGACCTCTTGCACAACAAATTTTACTTTCTTGGATTTGGGAAAAATTCGTTAAGAAAAATAGTGAAGATAGAAAGAAGGCTACACAAAAGAGAGTTTTAGTTGATGAGGCTTGGATGTTATTGCCATATCCTGAGGCTGTTGATTTCTTGAATAAGATGGCTAGACGTGCAAGAAAAAGAAATGTTTCTTTGGCTATTGTTTCTCAAAGATTCCAAGATTTTTATGAGAAGCCAGAGGCTCAGGCAGTTCTTACTTCTTCTGATACTAAACTATTTTTAGCACAAGATAAATCTGAAATACAATACTTGAAAGAGGTGTTTAAACTTTCAGAAGGTGAGGCTAACTTTTTAGTTACTTGCCAGAAGGGTGAGGGATTACTAAAAGTTGGTGCTGATTCGGCTATTTTAAAAATTATGCCGACTAAAAAAGAGTTTGAGTTTGTTGAGACAAACTTGAATCAAATTGCAAAAAGAAATAATGCATAGAGTAAGTCAGGAGGTTTAAACTTTATGAAAATTTTTCAAAATAAAAAATTGTTTAAAAAGTTAATGATTATATTTTTAATAATTTTGATTTTTAGTTTTTGTGTGCCAAAACAATCAAAAGCAGTTTCTATAGGAGGAAAATTATTACAGCCAATAACAGATTTAATATTATCATTAAGTGATGGTGTGTATGGTATAGCACATAAAATAATTTTACAGCAGGATACATCTTTAATACATATAGATTTTTCTGAAAGCGTTTGGGAAAAGGTAGCAACTGTGGCTATATTCATATTAGTAGCTGTAGCTACAGTTGTAGCAATTATTGCAACAGGGGGTGCAATTGCTGCTTTAATACCTGCAATCGCTGGTGTAGTTTCTGTTGGATTGGGAACAACGGTGGTTGTTGGTGTTGGTACTGGTTTATATGCGGCAAGTGTATTTAATTCAAAGGCGTTTCCAGATGATGAATTAATATTGCCATTATATTCAATATCTCCTGAGGAAATATTTTCAAATGATTTAGTTATCTTTGATGTTGACTTTTTTAATCCAGAACAAAAAAAAGTCCTAACAGATGAAAATGGTGAGGTTTTAAAAGACGATAATGGAAATGATATTGAATTAGAATCTACATCAAGAAAATTAAGATCGACAGTTTCAAATTGGTATAATGTATTAAGGGATATTTCTTTGGTTGCATTATTGTCAATCTTAGTTTATATTGGCATTAGAATATTAATTTCAAGTGCTGCGAATGATAAAGCAAAATATAAGCAAATGTTGACGGATTGGGTAGTTGCTATATGTTTATTATTTACTATGCAATATATAATGTCTTTTTCAAATTTGATTGTAGAAAAGGTTACAGATGTAATAAAAGATATTAACTATAGTAATAAGACAATTCAAATTTTACCAGACAAAAAGGGTAAAGTTAGCGAAAGATTAAAAAAAGATTATGGATATACAGATGATCAAATAGAATTTGTTGAAGATGAAAGTGGAGAAAGAGTAAAAAATGATGATGGAGAAGACTTAATATATTGGCATACAAATTTAATGGGAATTGCCAGATTAAATGCTCAAATGGGAAGGGCTGAATCAAGTAATTATGCTGGATATACTATAATGTTTATGGTACTTGTATTTTTTACATTGTTCTTTATTTTTACATATTTAAAAAGGGTAATATATATGGCTTTTTTAACATTAATTGCACCACTTGTTGCAATGACATATCCACTTGATAAAATGGGTGATTCAAAAGCACAGGCTTTTAATATGTGGTTTAAGGAATATATATTTAATCTATTAATACAACCAATGCATTTGATATTATATACAATTTTGGTTACATCAGCATTTGAATTAGCTTCTAAAAATATGATATATAGTTTGGTTGCTTTAGGATTCATGATTCCGGCTGAAAAATTATTACGTAAATTCTTTGGATTTGAAAAGGCACATACACCTGGATTGTTGGCAGGACCAGCTGGAGCTGCTGCAACAATGGGAATGATGAATAAATTACTTTCTAAAGGAGGAAGTAAAGGAGGTAAATCTTCTACAGGAGGTGCAGGAAAAAATTCTGAAAATGATGAAAAATTTGATATTAAAATGAAAGATGATTTACCAGATGCGGAATTGCCAGAAAGTCATAATGTAGATAAATCTAATAATAATTTAATAGAAAAAGATGGGGATGATACAAAAGAAATAGATAGGGATCAAGAATTTATTGATGCAGAAAAAAATTATAATGATAGGGAAAATAATAAATTTGATGATGCTAATAAAGTAGATGAGTTTGATAAAAGGGACACAGATGACATAAACAATAAATTTGATGACTCAATTCCAAAAGATGGAATTGATGAACAAAATCCAAAAAATAGAAAAATGTCACAGAGAATATTAGGAGGAGCTAAAAACGTTGCAATAAAAGGCGCGAAAGGTTCTGTACATGCATTGAAAGCTGCTAATTCAACAAGAAGATATTATAGCAGAAATATGAAAGCTAAGATGAAAAATAATTTAAAAAATCGTCTTTCAAACGGTAAACCTATAAAGTTTGCACTTAGAACGGCAGGTGGAATTGCAACTAGTGTTGCGGCAGCATCACTTGGTTTATCTGCAGGAATTGTATCTGGAGATCCAACAAAAGCTGTACAATTTACAACAGCGGCTGCTATAGGAGGTTACAATTTTGGAAAAGGTACAACTAATAATGTAACAAATGCATTAAGTGTTGATGGAACAAATAAAGTATTTCAGAGAAATATGTTGCGGAGATGATGAGTATAAGCAAAGACAAATAAAACAAAATATTAAAAGGGCACAAAAAGATGGAAACGTTTTAAATCAAATAGAAGAAACATTTGGAAAAGATAGAGTAAAGGAAATAAAAAATGAAATTGTTCCAGATTGTGTAAGATATGGAATAGAGGAACCAAAGGATATTGTTACAGTTGCTAAGTTATGTGATGAAGGTGTTGACAAGATGGATGCTATTAGAGCGGCTGATGGCGCAAAGAAACACGGTGATACTTATAAGCTTGATGCAGAGAAAAGTGATATCTTGGATAAAACTTTGTTAAAGAAAGCTAGAAAAAACAAAAATGTTAAAAATGAGGAACAAGCTAGGAGATTAGCTACTGATTCAAGAGATATGATGGATAGGTTCACAAAAATAAGAAGTAAAATTTAATAAATTATAAGGGGAGGATATAATTATGAATAATTTAATACGATTTTATAATCAAAACAGAAGGAAAATTTTTAAAATTATTATAATTATAATCTTTCTCTTTTTGCTATTACAATTATTTAATTTTTTTGCAAAAGATAATGATAAAGTAGTTACTAAAAATGATAGTAAGGATAGTTTGGAAATAGAGAAGAAATCAAACAACGCTATAATATCTGATCAATCTTTAACATCTGGAAAACAATTGTCAGGGGAAAGGCTAAAAAATGATTCGGAAATTATTAATAAATTTTTAAATTATTGCAATGAAGGGAACTTAAACGAGGCATATAATATTTTAACAGATGAATGCAAAGAAGAAATGTATCCAACAATAGACGATTTTAAAAAAATATATTATGACAATACATTTGGAGAAAAAAAGAAATCATATACAATTGAAAATTGGATGGAAGATACATATCAAGTAAATATAACAGAAGATAGTTTGGCAACTGGAAGATTAGATAAAAATGAAACAAAACAGGATTATATTACAGTAATAGAAAAAGATAAAACATATAAGATAAATATAAATAACTATATTGGAAGAAAGTATGTAAATAAGGTTACAGAAACTGAAAATATTAAATTTACAATCCAAAGCATAGATACATATATGGATTATCAAACCTATAATATACAAGTAGAAAATAATACAGATAATACTGTATTACTTGATACAGGAGATAGTACTAAATCTGTATATTTGTTAGATAGTAAAAAGATGAAATATTATTTTTATAATAATGAAATAATAAAAGAAAAATTTAAGATACAAGGGAAATACAAAAATACAATAAAAATAAAATTTAATAATTCATATTCATCAAGTAGAACAATAAAGAAAATAGTTTTTTCAAATGTAATACTTAATTATGAAGAATATAGTAAAACTGAAGATAAAACACAATATAATGATATTGAAAAACTTGAAATTAATGTTTAATATAAAAGGAAATAATAATGGATAATATAAAGAAAATAATGGAAACACTTAAAATCAAAAGGATTTTAGTTATAATTCTTATTATAGTTATTTTATTAATGATAATTCTTCCAGCAAGTGTTTATTATATTACTATAGATGATGGAACATATAAGGAAGATGACTGGGAAAGTACTCCATATGTTGCATCAACTTATACATCTGGCGTTAAGGTTGGGGAAAATGGAATTACATCAGATACCAGTGCCCAAGATCTTTGGGATGAAATGGTAAAGAAAAATAATAATATAAAAAATTATTTGGATAAACCTGAAGAATTGGAAAAATTAATGAATGCAGAAATTGTTACGCAGTATCCTAAAACAGGGAAAGATGATGCTAAATTAGATGGAGTTATTCAATTTGAAAGACATAAAGAGGATGGAACATCTACATTCTTAACATACGTGGATTATAATACGTTTTCTGGTTATGTACAAAATAATAATACAGATGCAGTAAATTATTTTTCTTTAGATGGCGATGGTAATGCAGTTGTTGCAATAATAAATACAACTACAGATATTGTTACATCAAATGATGATGAATTTAAAGTTAGTGAAATAACAGATGAATTAACAGAAGATGATAAAGATAGTGATGGAAATTATAAAAAAGTAACAAAAATTGTATCTGAGCAAAAAATTAATTATAAGAATTTTGTTCAGAAGTATACGATGCCATTTCAATATTTATGGTCTTTATTAGTAATCGGAGAAGATAAGGATTTTGTTTTAGAACTTGCTGATTTGGTTGAAAATAGTGAAATAGTTATATCAATTTATGATAATATTACAACAAACACTAATATTGACGAATATACTTATAATAAGGAAACAAGAACAGATACATATGCAGAGGTATCAGTATCAAATACATATGGATTAAAGAACATTCCTACTAAAGGATATTGGATGCCTTTAAAACAAATTCAAGAATTAAATGCTGCAACCAAAGATATAAGAAGAGATGCTGATTTTTCAACAGATGAAACAGAATATACAATTACACATAAAACAATATATGAAACTGACACCCCAATGGTTGACATGACTAAGGCGGATGTTTGGATAACAAATTATAGTAAAGAATATACATATCAAAGTGCGCAAACCACTTCTGATGAGAGCAATTCAAAGGATTTGGATCCAACAGAATATGTTAAAGATGAAAATGCCTCTGAGACATCAAATGGTAATTCAGCATTACTAAACAATAGTCATGCACAGGAATTAGCAAATAAAGCGAAGGAGTATATTAAAAAAAATAAGCCAAAGGATGGACAAACTTCTAGTAAAAATGTTAGTTTATCTGATGCCAAAGGTAATGGATCTAATATTAAAATACAAAATAACAAATTTGTAGTAGATTCAAATTCATCTACTGAAGCTGTAATTGAAGATGTTGTTCTTCCACAATATGTTGAATGTAATGTATATAGGCATAGAATAAACAGAAAGCAAACAACAACAAATACAATTTCTGAACAAAAGTATGTTGCACAAACTCCAAATAACAATTATAAGATTGAGAAAGGTGAAGGAGAACTTAATTTTGTAAGTATTTTATGTGATGGTGATCATGGTAATGCAAAATATATGCTAACCTCTGAGATATCAAGTTGGTTATTTGAATTATTAGAAACAAATCCAGATACGATAAATATGGTGGAATTAACAAAATTTTTGTTTAATAAAGTAACTGAAACAACAAAATTTGGAGAATTCAAAGATGATTTTTTAAATAGTTTGTATGGTGCTAGTTCAACTGCTAATGGCTCTTGGAGCAGCATTGTAACTGGTGATATTAATGTAAACGATGAAAGTAATTTTATAAAGGATGTTGAAACATTAAAGAAAGCTTTTAGTGGATATTCAAACTCTTCTAAGTTAGTAGAACATGCACAAGAGTTTTTAGATATGCAGAATAAATATAAAGTAAATGCTCTTTTTGCAGCAGCTGTTTCAATAACAGAAACTGGTGCAGGAACAGCTGGAAATGCTATAAAAACAGCAACTTCTTCAAACTCTGTTGGAGCGACTATTGGAACTTGTTGGAATAACTGGTTTAATATAAAGGCTGGAAAAGATTCTGTATATGGATTAGTATATAATGGAGAAGGAACAAGTCATTATAAAATTTATAGTTCAGTAGGGGCATCTGTTGATAATTTTGGTAGTAATATAGCTAATGGTAGTTATTATTTTACTCAAGGAAAGTATACTGTTTCAGACATTGGACATGTTTATTGTCCTAATAGTCCAGCGTATCCTACTCAAGGTGACGATTGGGTAAAGAATACATTATCATATATAAATAATTTTTATAATGCTGCTGGAATTACGGTAAGTTCATTAACATCAGGTTCTTTTGTACAATATTATCAAGGTGATTATGCAAGTGTTCCATATGGTTCAAGCAACTTGGCTAAAAGCGGATGTGGACCAACATCGTTTGCGATGATAGCATCTACATTGACTGGAAAAGCTATAACACCTGCAGATGCTATTGCATGGTGTGGAAATAGTTATTATATAAGTGGTAGTGGTACTAGCTGGAGTTATTTTGCAGCTGCTGCATCACATTTTGGACTAGGTGTTACAGTAAATCAAACAAGTAGTATTAATGATGTAATTACAGCTTTAAAACAAGGCAAATATGTAATTTCTTCTCAAGCACCAGGATTATTTACTTCTGGAGGACATTTTATTGTGTTATCTGGAATAGATTCGAGTGGTAATATCACTGTAAAGGATCCAAATAGAAATAATGCTGTAACAAAGGGTTATAATAATAGAACTTTTACATCATCAGAAATTAATCAAGCTGCAAAAGGTTATTGGATTTTTAATTAAGTAGAAAGGAAGTCAATTAATTAGAAATTTTGATATTTCTAATTAATTGATTATAAGAAATGGTTATGAACAATAAAATTTTATATACATTATTAGCAATTATATTAATTAGTGTTATTGTAGCATTAATAATATTTAGTATTAAAAGTGAAAAACAAAAAAATGAAGTAACTGATATTTCAAGTGTATCAGAAGGTGGTGAAGAATTTAATTCTGATCACTTGAGTAATTTTAATTTTAGTATTGTAAATATGAATGAAGAAGTTATTAATTATATTAAAGATATTTCTAAATTTAAGAATAGTATGAAACAATTCTTATATAAAAATGGAAATGTAGATTGTAGTGAAGCTAAGTATATAAGTTATGAATTAGATGATAATATAATTACTATTAAATTTAAATTGAATGATTCAAAGGAATCTAGATTAATAGCTAAAGTAAATTTACAAACTGAAGTATGTGAGTTTATTGTGTATTAAAAAGGAGAATATTCATGAATAATGATTTTATAAAAGGCGTTAGGTTATTATTAATTTTAATAATGATAATTATTATTATCATTATCTCTATTTTATTTTTGGTTAGTAAGGGAAAAAATAAAACTGCAAATGTAAATATGTCTATGAATAATAATGATTCTGAAGAAAACAATACAGATGAAATTTTAAAAGTAAATGATAATGAAAAATTTTTTACTGTTGCTGGATGTATTTCTGAATCAATAGGAGATAATTATTATTTTGTTCCATTAAAAATGAATTGGAAAGAAGGCACAGATTTAGATTTGTATTCTGTATATGGAATTGAAATGGATAAAAATTATGAAAATTGTCAATATATTTATTATTTAGTTAAATTAGATTCATTTAATAAAATATATTCAGTAAAATTATTAGATGGAAAATATGATAATTTAGATGATATAGAACTAGTAGATGATAAAGAAAAATTAGAACCAAACAATAAATTTTCATATTTAAGTGTAAATGATGAATATATAATTAGAACATATATGGATTATTACAAAAAAATAGCGTTATCAAATCCGGAGCTATTTTATAATAATTATTTAGATGAAGATTATAAGAATAAAAAATTTACTGATATTAATGGTTTTAAAGAATATATAAATAATAATAGAAATAATATTATTAATTTAAATGCGACAAAGTATTCTATTGATAATTTATCTGAATATAAGCAATATACAATTGAGGATAACAATAATAATTATTATATAATTAAGGAAAAAGGAATTATGGATTTTTCAATGTTATTAGATAATTATACTATTAATTCAGAAGAGTTTAATGAAAAATATAATAGTTCATCTGATAAAACAAAAATTACAACAAATGTTGATAAATTGTTTAAAATGTTAAACAATAAAGAATATAAAGATATATATGATAATTATTTAAATGGTGAATTTAAAAATAATTATTTTAGTAATTATACTGATTTTGAAAAATTTATTAATGAAAGATTTTTTGATTATAATTATGTAGGAAATATAACTTCAGAAAATAAAGGAACATTTTATTTAGTTAATGTTAATTATAAAGAGGGACTTAGTTCTGCTGGAGAATTAAGAAATATTAATTTAATTATGAAATTGAATGATAATGCAGATTTTGAAATATCATTTGAAATGGAATAATGAATATTAATTTAGCTATAGTTAAAATGTTATATAAAAAATTTTTTAGTAAAAATGCAATAAATTATCAATAATTTACCCTGAAAATAATAAAAATAAATAGGCATAAGAAAAATGTTTCAGTAATAATAAAAAAGAAATGATAATAATTTTACTATCATTTCTTTTTTGATTATCTTACATATTTTAATATTTCTTTTTTTTCTAATGGTAAAACTGCTAAATATACTGCTGTAAGTCCAGTTTCTAAAATTATTAAATAAGTATAAATCTTATTTTTAGTTTCTTTAATCATTTTTTCTTTTTGTGCCTGATATACTTCCATTTGTGTTTCATCATAAAGATACGACATCATACTTTCTGTATATTTTATTTTATTGTTAGATTGTAGTATAGCAGTGTCTATTGAATTATTTACTTTATAAATATTGTAAACACCATTAATTATAGATATTATAACAGTGAATATTATTAAATTTTTCATAACTTTTTGAACATCGTCATAAATAATTGTTTCTTTTTTAAAAGAAGATGATGTACTTAATTTCCATACTATAAATGCCATAATACCTTGAAGTATAATAGATATTATTGCAATAAGTACCATAGATTCAATTTTTTTTGTTACTAATCTAAAAACAAAACTATATAAGAATCCAAAAACTATACCCCATAAAAGCCAATTTATAATTAATGATTGTGTTATTTTTCCACTTGTTACTATTTTTTTATTTTCCATAAATTTCCCCCCTTTGTATTTCCTTTATTATTAGTAAAATAACCAATTTAATATCATAATATCATAATTGAAAAATATTTACAATATTTAATAAATAAAAAAATGATTAAAAAAAACGATTGAATTAAAATTTTTATATATTGCCAATGTGCATATTTGTAGATTTTTCTGAAAATATTGTAGAATTTTTGTTATTGTAATTTTTTTTATGCTATGTTAGAATATGGATAAGGAGTGATGCCAATGATAGAAATAAAAAACATATCAAAAGAATACAAAAAAAATAAAAAAGTAATAAACGATGTCAATTTAGAAATAAAAGACGGAGAAATATTTGGATTTCTAGGACCGAATGGAGCCGGAAAAACAACCACAATAAAAATGATAACAGGAATATTAGAAATAGACGAGGGAGACATTTTGATAGACGGCAAAAGTATAAAAAAAGAGCCAATAGAGGCTAAAAAACAAATAGGCTTAGTACCAGATAATCCAGATGTATTTTTAAAACTAAAAGGCATTGAATACTTAAATTTTATGGCAGACATATATGAAGTATCAACACAAGATAGAGTTAAAAGAATAAAAGAATTATCGGAAAAATTTGAAATAAATAATGTATTAAATAACAAAATAGAAAGTTATTCTCATGGAATGAGACAAAAATTAATAATAATTGGAGTATTATTGCATAATCCTAAAAACTGGATATTGGATGAACCAATGACCGGACTTGATCCAAAATCTTCATTTGAACTAAAAAATATGATGAGAGAACATGCAAATCAAAAGAATACAGTATTTTTCTCAACACATATTTTGGATGTAGCAGAAAGATTATGTGATAGAATAGGTATTATAGATAAAGGGAAATTATTATTTGTAGGAACATATGAAGATTTGAAAAAAGAATTAAAAGAAAATAAATCATTAGAAGAATTATTTAT
>CAKOWP010000002.1 GCA_934122385.1 uncultured Clostridia bacterium
TGTGTAAGCCACACAGTTTCATCTTTTAAGTTTACTTCTAATTTTACTCCTTGGTTTTCAAATAAAATAATTTCATTTCTTTTTTCGTCCATAAGAACACATCCCTTATATAAAATTTAGCTCTTAGTATATCTATTGGTACTTATAAAATTTAACTTTCTAGTATTTTTGAACTATTGAATATATTTTACAACAAGAATAAATATTTGTCTATACCTTTTTTAATTATTTATTTTTATATTTTTTTCATTTAAATATCTTTTTAATAAAAACATCTTTAACTAACATATCTGCAACTATATTTTCGTAAATCGCACCTTTATAAGTATTGAAATTTTTATTTCTTCATTTTATACCACATTTTTTACATTGTTTTTCGACAGATTATCACATTTTCTTATATAATTTAAAAGTACGTATAAAAAACAAAAATTTATATATTTTATAAAAGACTCATTGAATTTTTATATTGGAAAAAGAGGAAGCAATTTGCTTCCTCTTTAAATTAAAGACAGATAATAAATTAATTATTTGAATAATTTAAAAATTTCACTCAAAGTACATCCGTTTTGATATTTTGATTTACTCTTTTCTTCTTTATATTCAAATACTTTTTCACATAAAAGTTGTTCATTTTTTGATGTTACAACTTTTAATTTTATAGAGTACTTTACATTTGTATCAGCCATACCTACATCAACATCAGCCTTTGGACTTTCAAGCCATATCATATGATATTTATCAAGTTCACTTTGAATAACTTCAAAGTGAACAGTAATTACAGGTAATAGTTACATATTATATCATATTTTTATTACAAAGTAAATTAATTTTGCTCAACCTTAATAACGTTATCAAAACTAATTAAATCCGTAACAAAAGAGTGTTCAGATTTCTTTTTATCTTTACCAATTATTTTAATGATATTATTTTTATATTTAGACATATCTAATTCAGTAACAATAATTTCATTATCTTCAAGCATTTTTTTAATTTGCTGTAAAGTTTCTTGGCTTTGTTTTTCAAGTTCAATTTCTAGTTCTAACATATTATAATGTTCAATTTTATCAGATATCAAATATGAGTAAGATAAAATTATATAAACTAACGCTGTAGCAATTATTCCGCATAAATAATATCCGGCACCTATACACAATCCAATACAAGTAACTGCAAGTAATGTTGAGGCAGTTGTTAAGCCTTTAACATTAAATCCATCTCTTAGTATTGTTCCAGCACCTAGGAATCCTATCCCTGATAATAATTGTGCAGGTATTCTTGAAGAATCTACGCCAAATGATTTTGACATATATTCACCACATATCATAACTAAAACCGCACTTATTCCAACTAAAGCATGTGTTCTAAATCCTGCTGGTTTGCTCCAAGATGACCTTTCTAATCCTATAATTCCTGCTAATATAATTCCTAATAACAATTTTACAATTGTTTGGAATTCAAAACTGTTAATAATTGTTTTTAATATTTCCATTTTTTCTATCCTTTCTAAAATTATAATTTTAAGTAAAAGGTTTTAAATTTCGACATGTGCAAAATCGCAATTCCTTTTTACTATTTCTGTATATCAGAATTCTTTACATTGTACTCTTCCATAACATTTTTTATTTGTGGAAGAATTTCTTTATTTTTTTCATTTAAAATTGGGAGTATTATCATAAGTCCATTTATGCTTTCGCTAAGTCCTAGCAGATTTTGAGCATATATATTATGCCTTTCAGAAACAAATTCAGTAATTTCCTTAGCATTGCCTTTATTTGTTCTTATATATATTTCTTCACCCTTTTTTCTTTTATATGCAGCTATTCTATCTTCCCAAGAAATAACTCCATTTTCTTTTTCTTTTTCAGTAGCTATTCCAATTATACTATCTATTTTTTCTTTACATTCTTTTATATCTTGCTTTGATGTTGAACTTAATATCAAAAGATTTTCTGATTCTAAATTTTGTTTTCTTTTGTCTACAAATTTTGAAATATCAGTTAAAGTTTCTATTGTTTCAATATCTGCTTTGCTTAATGTTTTTTCTTCTTGTACTTTTGATATATATGTTCCTTCAAGTAAACTTTCTACTGATTCAGTACTAGGTATACATATTAATCCTAATTTTTTAAGTATTTCATCATCTGTACTCTTTATTGTGTCAGCAATTGCTTTTAAAAAACTCACATCAGTCCATTCTATATATTCATCTAAATTTACTCTTTGTGGTGTTGACCTTACATTATTTTCTAAGAACCTTTTGAGTTTAGATTTCTCTTTTGATTGTAACAGCCTTTCCGCAAAGCTTTTCATAACATAGTCATATTTCTGACAATTTACATTATAATAAAAATTCTTATAATTATAAAATCTGTTTTCTAAGAATCTTAGAATATTTTCCAAATTTTCTTGTTTATAAATAGGTCGTATTAATTTATTTCCATTTGATTCTGTTACAATTTCCATTGTATAATTATCAAAAAAACAATCAACATCTTCTATAGATTTGTTCTTATCAGAAATATTCAAAAAATACTCGTCCCTAGGTAAAAAATCACCTCTGTCAACATCTATTTGGCCTTCACTTGTTGATGCTAAACCAAAAGGATTTTTTTCTTGAAATTCTAATATAAGTTCATTTAGATTAGGATATATACTATTAAGTGTATCTTTTAATTCCTGATTTTCTAATATTAACCTTCTTCCTATATCTTCATGAAAACCTTTTGGTAATTCACATACAGCCTCCATCGTATGTGAAAATGGTCCATGACCAATATCATGTAATAAATCATTTACAATTTTTGCTATTAACCATTTTTTATTGTCATTTTTTTCAAAAACATTTTTCCATGCTTCATTTTCACACAATGTCATTATTGTATTCAAGCTTCTAAAATATGTACCTTTGCTATGCTCTAATCTCGTATGATGAACCTTGGGTATATTATATATCTTTGTTCCTAATTGTAATATTTTCCCCATTCTTGACATTGCTTGTGTTTTTAATATTTTTTCGATTTCCAATGGATAGTATATTATAGCATCTTCATTTGAATATTTATTATTTTTTAATGGTATATCTGTCTCATAAACCATAAAAACAGGTTTATCAAATAGCCATGTGAAAAATTTATCATAATCATTATAAGTCCTTGACTTCATTTATATCACTCCGTTTAAAATATGTTTTTTTATCTATATTAATTATTTTTTAATCAGTAGTATTATCGGATGTTTTAGAGTTTAAACTATTGCTATTATTCTGCTCTTTTGATGTATTAGAATTATTTGTTACAGAATTATTTTTATTATTACTATTAGTACCAGAATTTACAGAATTTGTTTTTTCATCATTTTTACTGGAATTATTTTTATTACCAGGATTTTCTGTATTACTATTTGTATTTTCATTATTCGTATTTTCTTTGGCTTTATCACTATTTGCATTTTCTTTTACAGTATTAGTTTCTTCTTTGACTGTAGTTGTTGGGACATCCAAATCATCTTTTGTTGTAGTATCAAATGAATCAGCACCAGAATGGGTATTGTTTGTATTTTTATTAGATGTATTACCATCATTTATTTCAGTTCCTGCATGTTTTGTACATGTCG
This sequence comes from uncultured Clostridia bacterium, assembly GCA_934122385.1. Taxonomy (GTDB): domain Bacteria; phylum Bacillota; class Clostridia; order TANB77; family CAG-508; genus CAG-269. The sequence goes on from CAKOWP010000002.1 coordinate 3,616, forward strand.
TTGGTTTTGTACCAATTAAAAAATATTCGTCATAAGTATTTGGACAGCCAGTATTGGCTTTTCTACCAGTTTCAGCACAAACTGTCACTTTCAAAACTGATGAAGGCTTATCAAATTTTGCACTTTGTAAATTTGAATGTACTCTACTCATAATATTAGCCCATAAAATTCCTGCTGGATTTTTTTTGCCGTTATAATTGATTGACTCATTTTTATCATATCCATACCATGTAACACCTGTATAATATGGTGTAAATCCGCAAAGCCATCTATCATAATTATCGTCTGTTGTTCCTGTTTTTGCAGCAACATCCATTCCAGAAATTGAACAATATGTTGCTGTTCCATAGCTTCCTTTTACAGGTTCTGTTAATAATTCTTTTACTATGTAAGCAACTTCTTTTGAAAATACTCTTTTCTTTTTCTGCTTTACTTCTACAATAACCTTTTTATTTGATGTCTCAGCTTTTGTATAAAATGTTGGTTCTATATATTCTCCGTCATTCGCAATTGTCGCATATGCTCCAGCCATTTGTAATGGACTTATTCCTTTGTCTAACCCACCTAATGCAAGTGCTAAATTTTCGTCTTTTTGGCTAAGTGTTGTAATTCCCATTTTTTCAAGATATTTCATAGACGTTTTAGGTCCTATTTTTTCCATCATTTCTACAAAGGGAATATTTTGAGAAGATTCTAGAGCCCTTCTCACAGTAATATTTCCGAGATATTTACTATAGTTTTCAGGTTTGTATCCATCAGCAAATATTGTTTGTTCGTCCGCAAATATTGTTGAACCTGTAAACTCTTTTTTTGCAATTCCTGGTACTAAAACAGCTATCGGTTTTATACATGAACCAGTTTGCCTAATTGACTGAGTTGCACGGTTTAATCCTCTTGATGTTATTTTTTTACCAAGTCCGCCTACACATCCTACAACTTGCCCTGTTTTATGGTCTATTATTACCATAGCAGCTTGTGAAGGGTCTCCTCCTGTTTTTGATGCAAGTTGATATTTAGTTTTTTCAAATTCTTTTTCCATTTGATTTTGAACAGATGTATTTTGAGTACTATAAATTGTAAGACCTGCCATATTTACATAATTTGTAGCAAATGTTTTTGTAATTTTCTTTTTATCTGCAATGTCATCTATTAGTTGTGATATTAATGCATCTGTATGATATGAATAAACTGCATCATCTGTTTCAATTTTTCCTTTTTTAAATTTTAGTCCATTGTCAACATTTGCAACAGCTGTATTATATTCATCTTCATTAATATATTTAAGTTTCAACATTTTTGACAAAACAGTTTTTGTTCTGGTTTTAATCTTTTCTGTATTATCCTTGTCACCATAAGGATTATAGGAATTTGGTGAATTATTAATACCTGCCATAAATGCACATTCTTCTAACGACAAATCACTTACAGATTTATTAAAGTAATAGTTTGCACCTGTTTCTATTCCATAAACATTTGGTCCAACATAAATTATATTTAAATATAAAGCTAATATTTCATCTTTGCTCATAAAAGATTCAAGTATTACTGCTTTTCCCCATTCGTTTACCTTTCTTGAAATCTTACTTGAAGAATCTCCCGTTAAGTTTTTGACAACTTGTTGCGTTATACTACTTCCTCCAAATGATGATGAACCACGGTGAAATACATATGATGCAATTGCAGCACTTGTTCTTTTGACATCTACCCCATGATGCTTATAAAATCTTTCATCCTCTATTGCTACATACGCATTCTTTAAATTGCTTGGAATTTCTGATGCAGAAATTTTATTTTTTGCTTTTTCGCTTCCTATTTCCGCTATAGTTTTCCCATCTGTATCTTTAACAATTGAATTTTCGTTTTTTGACATTTCTTGTACTAAACTTTTCCATCTATTTGCTGATACAGCTGTACATATTCCAAAAATTAAAATTAAAGCAATAATAAGTGATAATATTACTAGCTGTATTTTCTTTTTTCTTTTTGTGTGCTCTGGTGCTTTTATTTTATTTTTATTTCCGCGTTTGCTCTTTCTGTTATTTCTTTCATTTTGAATATCTTCTTTTTTTTCTTTTGTTTTTAAACTTATTAATATATTTTTTCCGTTTTCTTTTTCTGTATTTTTCCTTTCTTTTGAATGTTTACTTTTCATTTATTTACCTCTAATCTCTTAATAATTCTGAACCTTTTATTATATCTTTCAAAGTTATTTTCCTTTTCTATTTATATATTGCTAATTATATAATATTATAGTCTAAATTTCAACAAAATTAGTAAATTTAAATAGGGCGACCAGTGTTACAACACTAGCCGCCCTATTTAAAACTATCTTATTAAAGCAAAACGTCTCTTACTAATCTAAAGAGTTTTAAAGTACTTTTTGTGTGCTCTGGTGCTATTAACAAGCTCTAAGAAATTCATTTTATTTTTTTCTGTTTTTTCCTTGAAAAAATCCAAAGTCGAAGAAGTATACCCCAATCTTCTTTCAATATCCTTCTCTGTTATTGTATCGTTATTTTCAAGAGAACTAAAAATGAATTCACATACAGGATATATTCCAGAGTAATAGTCAATTGGCTCGGTTCTGAAGTACGCAGTACACATACGTTCAAATTGATAACTTCTATCCCCAAATTGAAAATGTTCAGAAATTTTTTTAATAAAATCTACATAATTTTTAGAGTCATATGAAAATGCACTCAACATTTCAAACATTTTTATATTATTTTCGATATATTGCATTTGCTCTATATTTTTTACTGCTTCTCTCATATTTGGATCCTTTATCAATTCTTCAGGATCAATTTCATCATGAGGAATATTATTAGATACTACAGAAGCTTTTTTATGTTTTTTTGCATTATTATTTTCCAAAGATATTGAAAAATCTTCAAAATTAATCATTTTTTTCAATATTTTTAGAATCTGTGAAAATCCTTTCCGTACTTTAATTTTAATGTCCATACTGTATTCTCCTTTCATGTATGTATAATAAAATAGTTTTTTATATTGCACCACTCTACCAATTAAAAATCAGTAAATTAGCAATAAAATTACATTGTTACATTATTATAATACCATAAATTAATATAAAATGCAATATTTACTAACAAATATATTGGAATTCTAAATTTATTTTTCAATTCATATAAACCATCAAAAACACTTTTTCTTAACAAAACAGACCTTGACACATAAGAATTATTTTTTCTTTTATATACATTTATATTTTCCGTTTTTATCAATTCTTCTACAGAAAGATTTATTAATTCCTATTTACCATTTTTTTACTTTTAAATAGCATTTAATAGGTAAATAGAAATTACTTTTTCTAAATAGATTTTACTTTTTCAATTGGCCATTATTTTTTATCATGTGTAATAAAAAAAGTTTTTATTTTTATTCTAATAAAAAGGGTTTATTTTTATTAAAAACTATTATATAATACACACTGAACGGAGAGTGAAACATATGATTAATCATGAAGAAAACCCTGAATATTTAAATTCATTTTTAGACTATACTATGACAATTTTAAACAAATCCCCTAACACAATAAAAGAATATAACTACGACCTAGCAATGTTTTTAAAATTTATAAAAACAAGATTTAGATTAACAGATGAAGAAGATTATTCAATGATAGAAATAAAAGATATTAGTCTTGATACCATAAAACAAATTAAATTAGACGATATTCACGCTTTTTTAAGTTATCTAACAACTACGTACCACAGTAAAGCAGCAACAAGAGCAAGGAAGGCTTCCAGCATACGTGTTTTTTTCAATTATTTATGTGCAAAAGCAAACTTGATTGATAGTAACCCTGCTCAAAATTTGGAAACTCCAAAATTAGATAGACGTCTTCCAAAATATTTAAGTTTAGAAGACAGTCAAAAACTTTTGGAAGTTACAGAAAATGAAGACAATAGAAATTATCAAAGAGATTATGCTATTATCACACTATTTTTAAATTGTGGTATGCGTTTGTCTGAATTGGTTGGAATAAATATAAATGATATAGATTTTTCTGAAAATAAAATGACTGTTATTGGTAAAGGTAATAAAGAAAGAACAATTTATCTAAATAAAGCCTGTGTAAGAGCCATTGGAAATTATTTAGAGGTTAGGCCGAAAGATGGTATTAAGACAGATAAATTAAATTCAAGAAAAGCTCTATTTTTAAGTGAAAGACGAGAACGTATTAGTAAAAGAACGGTTCAACATATTGTTGATAAAGAACTTATGGCTGCGAGCCTTGATACAAAAAAATATTCAACGCATAAATTAAGACATACAGCGGCTACATTAATGTATCAATACGGAGATGTTGATATAAGAGCTTTGCAAGAAGTTCTTGGCCATGAAAGTATTTCTACTACAGAAATTTATACTCATGTTTCAAATAAACAAGCTAGAAATGCTATCGAAAGTAATCCATTAGCAAATTTTAATAAATAACAAGGTGCCCTAATTAAAGGACACCTTTTCCTCTAAAAACTGGGAATTTTTAATTTGTCTCCTTCATTTAAATTTGCATTTGCTAAATTATTTACTTTTTTTAATTCATTAACAACATATCTTATATCTTTACCTTCAAAGTATTTATTATTTTCTAATTCTTCTTGGGCTATTGACCACAATGTATCTCCAGCACACACATATTCTTCTTTATATTTTATTTCTACATTTGAATATGCGTTAGTCGCAAAAATTACTATTGAACTTATTAAAATTGCTAATATTACATTACTTCTTATAAATTTTGCTTTATTTACTATTCTCATTATAATTACCTCCAATTCGTATTAAGAATATTTGTTTGCTCTGTGAGATAATTATATACGAACATTTATTCTTTGTCAATAGTTTTTAGAAAAAATGTTCGTCTTTTTTATTTTATCGTTACAGTTCAGTAATAAAAATCCCTAAAATACCTGTGAATGATATTTTGAATATATTTCGAATGTGACCAAAATAGTGTTACAAATTCTTAAGTAAATACTCTAAAGGGTCCTGCCTTCGGGTATTGTTAGAGTATTTACATTAGAATTTGTTAACATCATGTAGGGAACCTGAGAAAATATGAAAAATATCATCCACAGATATTTCAGGGATTTTTCCTGTTGAACTGTAACATTTTATCTTTTAAAATTAAATCTATAATAATACGGTTTTATATCATTCAATAGTACGTCCATATATACCATGTTTCCATAGCAGTCTTGAACCTTTAAATTTGGAAAAGTTCTTAGCATTTTCTTGTCTCCCCAATATTTATAAATAAAATTAGATAATTTTTTATCATTATAAATATCATCATATTTTTGCATAATTATTTCCTTGTTTGGTACATTTAAATCATAATTATGTACCATTCTTACTAAAAAGAATGATAACGCTATTCCTGTTGCAATACAATCAACAAGTAGAAATATTGTAACTGTCGTTGTAAGTACCTTCAAAGCTTTAACAGAAAGTTTGCTTTTTATCCAATTTATTAGTCTGTCTATTCTAGGATTAAATGATGCAATTAGGTATAATGCTAAAAATCCCCAAAATATTGAGAAATAAACACATATTCTTCCATTAATATTAAGTGGCATGTCTGAATAGTCCCACCATTTTACACCTAATAGTATCTCACCTATCCAGCTAACTAGATATTCAACAATTGAACCAACTATAAAACCTCCAATGAATAGTCGTGTATAGTTTTTTGAATATTTATGTAAGAAAATAATCATTATTGCTGCACCTAGTCCATATATCGCACAAAATGGTCCATATAAAAAGCTCTGTCTGCTCTCCCATGTTCCCTTAGTTATTATTCCAAATATTGTTTCTATTATATATCCTACTACACTATATATTATGAAGTATGCCAATATTCTCCATACTGACAAACCCATAATTGTAAATTTTTTCTTTTGATTTGTAGCTTTAGTATTTGTTTGCTCCAATTTATTATCTATTTCCGCTTCTTTATTGCTTTTTTTTACTGTGTTTTTTATTTCAGCTTCTTTACTGCCTTTTTCAACTTTATTTTTTATTTCATTTTCTTTCATAATATATTTTTCACTCATTTCATTCATAATTATATATTTTCATGTCCTTTTTGGAACCGATGTCTCAAACAGAACCGTCCCCAATAAGACATTTTAGATCTTTTATCTTCTGATTATAAAATTCAATAGCATTCTTATATGTATCTTTGCTTTCTAAATCAACATTAACCATTTTAAGTAAATCAATTGATTTTTTAGAGCATCCTTGTTTAAGCATTTCAATATACTTTTCAACAAAACCAGGTTCTTTATTCAATATTTTAGATGCAATAGCAATAGCTGAAGAAACTCCTGTAGAATATTTATATACATAAAAATCGCTATAAAAATGAGGAATTCTAGCCCATTCATATTTGATTTGTTCATCAATAACAATATCATTTCCAAAGTATTTTTGATTTAATTTATAATATATATCATTTAAATCATCAGCTGAAAGCATAACATTATTTTCAATTTTCTCATGAACAATTTTTTCAAATTCAGCAAACATAGCTTGTCTAAAAAATGTAGCTCTTATATTTTCTAATAATTCATATAGTAGCTCTGCCTTTTTCTTATTATCCTTTTCATTTTTTATTTGATAATCACTTAATAATATTTCATTAACAGTTGATGCTACTTCTGCAACCATTATTGTATAATCAGCATTTATAACATTTTGTTCTCTATTTGAATAATATGAATGCATACTATGTCCTAATTCATGTGCTATAGTACTTACATCTCTTTTACTATTTACAAAGTTAGTTAACACATATGGATGTACTCCATATACTCCCATACTATATGCTCCACCTCTTTTATTTGGCTTTGCATATACATCTATCCATCTATTATCAAAAGCTTCTTTTAGCTTGTTTGTATATTCTTCTCCTAATATTTGTAATGCATTTAATACTTCTTGTTTTGCATCTTCAAATATTATTTCGTCTTTTCCCTGTTCACATGGATTTACATATAAATCATACATATGCATTTCATCTAAATTAAGCATTTTCTTTTTTAATTTTATGAATTCATAATTTACTTTCATATCTCCATTAACCGCTTCTATTAAGCTTTCATATACTTTAAGACTTGCATCATCATGTTCAACAGCTTCCTCTAAACTTGAATTGTACTTTCTTAACTTTGCAGTTGTAGCTTTTGCTTTTACATTTGAAATATACATTTCTGTAATTGTATTTATAAACTCACTGTATTTTTTGTACATTAAGTCAAAAGCTTGTTTTCTTACATTTCTATCTTTATTTTTTAGGAATAATGTATATGTACTATCTGTCATTTCTACTTCTTTACCATTTTCATCTATTAAAGTACCAAATTTAAACTCTGCATTTGTTAGTGTATCAAATGTATTTTCTGGAGCTGATATTATTTCTGAAAAGTTAGCAAGTATATTTTCCTCTTCTTTACTTAGTACATGTTTTTTCTCATTAAGTATATCCTTGATATCTCTTTCATATCCTTTTAATCTTTCTTCTTTGATATACTCTTTTATTGTGTTTTCATCTGCATATGTTATTTCTGGTGTCATAAATGATGTTGCAACACTAAATTCTGTTCCTAATGTTTCAACTTCCTTAAATATTTTTATACCTTCTTGGTTTGACATATCTAAATGATATTTTAGCATTCCATATGCATATACTTTTTCAAATTTTTCTAGTGCTTGTTCATATAGTTTATAACAATTATATAAATTATCTGATGTGTTACATAGTACCCCTTGATATTCTTTTATTTTTTCTAAAATACTTATTATCTCGTTTTTTTCTTTTTTGAATTGTTCTTCGTTTTCGAAGATATCTTGTAAGTTCCAGTTGTATTTTTCTTCCATTTTTATCATCCTTTCTTTTGCATTTTATGTTTAAATTGTATCACATTATTAATTTGTTTGCTAGATTTATTTTATAAATTATTCTTTTCCTTCTAATAAAACATTTCTCATTTTTATTATGTTATAAAAAGGTATACTGAATCCCTGTTCCGCTAATCCAACTACCCTAAGAGATGTGACAATAACATTCTTTTGTTCTTTAGTAGGTATTTTTACATCCATATTTGAATTCATATATTTATTTTCTATATATTTTTCTGTAGTAGGAAATATATTTTGAATTAAGAATACCGCTTTTTTTCCTAAAACTTCACCAAAAACAAAATTATATACCGGATTTTTAGGATATTTTTGTTTTTTATTTTCATATATCTTTTTATACTTTTCATACTTTGTAGAAATTGGAACAAACCATATTATTTCTTTATATTTTCTATCTTTAAAACAAAAATAGCAAGGTCTTTTATTTCCATTTTCTTTGTTTACCATTAAACCATATTCTTTAAAAACATCAAAAAATTCATCCTTTATAAAATAAAATTTTCCATCTTCTATTACCATAATATTTTGTCTCCTCCTATAAAAATATGGGATCTATGATTATAGACCCCACATTTAACTATAATTAACATTTTTTCACCTGCACATTTATATCTCGCAAGCAGGGTTGCGGCTCACATTTTCTCACCTATAAATTTATATTTCGCAAATAGGGTTGCGGTTAACATTTTAATTATAGCAGATATTAAATATCTACTACTAGTATATTCATTATAACCTTTTTTATTTCAAAATGTCAATAGTTTTTCAGAAAAAATAATAAAATTTTACCTAAAGCGTCCATTTGTGTTTTTTATTATCTATTTAAAATATTAATTTTATAATTTTTAAATTATCACAACAAAATAAATTCTAATTTCATATAATATATAAATGTCGAATGAAAGGAGGTTTTGTAAATTTTGGAATTAGAACATAAAAAAATAGGATTTGTTTTAACAGGTTCATTCTGTACTTTTAGTAAAACAATTCCTAAAATAAAAGAATTAGTTAAAATGGGTGCTGAGGTTATTCCAATTATGTCTTATAATGCTTATAACTTAGATACTAAATTTGGAAAAGCCGAAGATTTTATAAATGAAATTGAAGAAATTACAAACAAAAAGATTATTCATACTATACAAGAAGCGGAACCAATTGGACCTAAACACTTAACTGATATTATGGTAGTTGCTCCTTGTTCTGGCAATACAATGTCTAAACTTGCAAATGATATTATTGATACTCCTGCTACTATGGCTGTTAAATCTCATTTAAGAAATAATTTACCTGTTGTTATTGCCGCTTCTACTAATAATGCTTTAAGTGGTAATGCTTCTAATATTGGTACTTTACTTAATAGGAAAAATTATTATTTCGTTCCTTTTAGACAAGATAATCCTATTACTAAGCCACGTTCTGTTGTTTTTGATTTTGATTATCTTATAAAAACTATTGAGGCTGCTTTGGATGGAAAACAGATTCAGCCTATACTACTATAAAAGCACATCTATTTATAGATGTGCTCTTTTATTTAATCTTTGCCTAATATATATGGATCTGTCTCTGTTCCAGAGCCACCTGCTATATATACTCCATCATTCATTGTAACAACTGGACGGATGCCCAAACAATCATTCTTTTCATAGTCAATACTACCTTCTTTAGTCACACAATGCTCACCGTGGTTGCCAGCTAGAACCACTTGGGTCAGCAAGCCAATAATATGTCCCTATGTTTCTTATCCTCTTATCAGTTATTTTTCTTGCTTCAGTAGCATCCATTATGTGTATATCACTTATATATCCTTTTTTATCTAAATTTTTATCTTTATAGATACTCCAATCTCTTGGTTGGTATGTACTATAACCTGTATATCTCTTTCCACTTGATAATATATATGTTACTCTTCTATTGTCCCAATCTTTTGTAAAATAATATACAAAATTCTCTGGACTTCCTGCATGTGTTATTTTTGTTACATATGTTTTTCCATTTTCTTCTTTACTTTCTAATATTTGCCATCCTGAATATTTTGGTGTTCCATATCCGCTTTGTGGTGTTACACTTTGGTTTCTACTTGTGATTATATTTCCACTTGCTATATCACTCGCATTTGTTGTATCTCCTTCATATGTAAATCCTCCAAATGTAAAGTTTAGTCCTGCTGTATTACTTGCTGTCTTTGATTTATTTATATTATATAAACTCTTACTTTGCAATGCTTGTATTTCTTCTCGTGTCCAGTTTCCTGCATCATATTGCACAAATGCACCTTGTATAAAATATTGATTTACTGTTATTTCCTTATCTTCACTTATTGTCTTGCCGTTATATGTTCCGCTTACTTTAAATGTATAATTTCCATTTGTCGTTACTTGATATGGTACTTCCTTTGAATTATCTATTTTTAAAACAACTTTGCAACTGTTTCCTTCTAACGTTGCTATTATATTTATATACAATGGAGTGCCTCTTTCTATTGTATTTGCTTTTTCTGAATTTGTAGCAGTTGAGCTGTTACTTTTGCCTACTGCTATAGCTGTATATTGTATTTCTAATTTTTTTGTTGTTACCGTTATATTTATATCTCCTGTAACTTTTTCTATTTTAATTTTTCCTGTATTAATATCAACCACATTATTTCCAGATGTAGTTACTGTTTGGCCTCCCATTGTAACAGTTAATCCTGTTATTGCATAATTTCCTTCTGTTGATACTGTTGCCTCATATGTTTTGTTATATGCTGCTTTTGTTACATTATTATCTATTACTGCATTTTCTGCTAATGTTTTTGTTACATTATAATAATAATCATCTATTTTTATAATTTTTTCTGTTTTATTTCCGTCTCCTGTTGTTATAACAAATTTATATTCTTTTCCAAGCTCTACTATATAATCAATTCCTACTGGATCTTTTCTGCTTTGCATTATTAGTGACTTTTCACTTGGATCTGGGTAATCTACCTGATTTATTCCATTAACCTTATCTGTTATTTCTATCAGTATCTGTACTTTTCCATTTTCTATTTTTTTAGTTTTATATTCAAATTCTAATGTACTTACATTATATTCTGTTTTGCTTATTTCTAAGTTTTGATTAATTAAAAACTTTCCTGTAACATCGCTTTTTTTCATTCTAACTAATTTTCCGTCTATCGATTCATCTTCTTTTATAGTTGGACTATAATCACTTGAAACTACTGTATTTATCCAGTCTTGTGTTACATCATCTAAACTCGCATTTTCTTTTTTGTCTAATTGCAATTCATTTAATGCTAGTGTTAATTGTTCCTGCATTTCTGATTGCACATGTGCTTTTTTTGCTTGCTTTACTCTCGCAAATAAACCATTTTCTCCACCTAATGTTGCTATTGCTATTCCTGATAATATTAATAAAATAACAATAGTTACTACTAACGATACCAATGTTATTCCAACATCAGCTTTTCGATTTTTTATTGCGTAACTTTTTTTCATTTGTTTTCTCCTTTTTTTCATTTGTTTTCTCCTTTTTTTATTTTTATACTCCAAATGGAGTATAAAAGAATAATACACCATATGGGGTAAAAAGTCAACACCAAATGGAGTATTTTATATAATAATGTAAGGAGTGAGAAAAATGTTGAGATTAAAGGATTTAAGAGAAGATTATGAACTAACACAAGCTGAATGTGCCAAAATTGGTTATATATCTAAAAATTCATACATTAGATATGAAAAAGAAGAAAGAATCATACCATTAGATACCCTAATTTACTATGCAAAATATTATAATACTTCATTAGATTATTTAGCAGGACTAACAAACATATCAAAACCATATCAAAGAAAAAAGTAAAAAAATAGAAACACGAATTTCTCTATTGAAAAATCGTGTTTTTATTTTTTTACTTTCGACAAAATACAACAAATTTGTGAGACAAATTCAGACTGTCCCTACTGTCCCAAAATTTCTTTTAATTCTTCATTTCTTTTAACCTTCTTAGTAGTAGTCTTAATAAGTTCCTTATCAGTCAAAATCATATTCATAATATGTTTATATCTAGGAACGGTAGTATTAACCTCATTCTTAATTTTATTCCAAATAATATCTCTAATCTCATCAAAAGAAATATCACCATATTTTTGTTTTACTTCATCTTTATTATAAACAACCTTAACAGAAAGTTTAACATCATTTTTATCAACTTCGTCAGGCATTCCAAATACCATACATTCTTCTATTAAATCAATTCTGTTAACCAAAGTTTCAATTTCCTCTGGGAAGATTTTTTTACCATTTTTAAGAACTATCATATTCTTTTGTCTACCTGTTATAAAAATAAAGCCATCTTTATCAATATAACCTAAATCTCCAGTATAGAACCAACCATCTTTAAGTACTTTATTTGTTTCTTCTTCGTTTTCATAGTAACCAAGCATTACATTAGGTCCTTTTGCACGTAGTTCACCTATCCCATTATCGTCTTTATTTACAACTTCAACAGTCACATTTTCCATTGGAACTCCTATTGAACCTGTTCTTGATTTGTACATATTTTCTGCTGCAATAACTGGTGATGTTTCTGTTAAACCATATCCTTGTGCTACATTTATTCCTAAATCTATAAATCCTTTTTGTATTTTAGGGTCTAATGGTGCTCCACCTGAAATTACAAATCTCATTTTTCCGCCTAATTGGTCAATTAACTGTTTGAATAATTTTCTTCTAATATCTATATGGAATTTTAATAAGAAGTTACTAACTCTTATAGCATTTTTTATAAGTTTTGTTTTTCCCTGTTTATCAATTTCTTTTACCACTTTATTGTAGATTGCTTCTACCAATAGTGGTACACCAACAAATACAGATACTTCATATTCTTTTAAGTTTTGTGCCACATATCTTAATCCATCTGGAAATGATGTCCTAGCACCACATGCTAACATAACGATTAGACATGTTGAACCAAATATATGGTGCATTGGTAAAAATGCTAAATTTGAGTCTGTGCTTCTAATGTCTTCAACTCTTTGCATTGCATATACATTTGATGCAATATTTTTTTGTGATAGCATTACAGCTTTTGATTTTGATGTTGTTCCAGATGTGAATAACAAAATATTCATTGCATTTTCATCTATTTTTGCAGATATATATTCTTTGTTTCCTTCTTCTAGTAATTTTTGTCCTTCCTCTTTTAATGTATTTATATCATTATATCCTGCTAGTTTTGACATACAAATATATTCTTTTACATTTGTATTGTTTCTGTTTTTTATTTCTTCTATTTTTTCTATGTATTTTTCGTCAAAATATATTGCATCTGCTTTACTTCTCATTAATGAGCTTTCTAGTTCATCTATTTGTAAATCTTTGTCTAATGGAATTGATACTATTCCACCTAATAAACTTGTTAAGTGTCCTAGTGCCCATTCATATCTATTTCGCCCCAAAATGGCTATTCTTTTATTTTTAAATCCCATACTGTATAATTTAGTGCCTAAAGCATTTATTTGTTCTAAAAGCATTTTATAAGTTATATTTTCGTATGTTTTAGTTTTTCCTTCTTGGCGTTTTACTATAAATGCTATATTGTTTGCATATGTTTTGGCTGAGTTGTATATTAGTTCTTTTATGTCCTTAACTTCTTGGACTATTTTTTCTTTTTTCATTTTTATTTTCCTTTCTTAAAATACGAAATCTGTCAAAATTATTTTTAACAGATTAGTCTAGTCTTGTTAGCAGTTGAATTAAATAACAATTGCTTTTACAATAATACACTATTTTTTAAAATTTGTCACTAGTCTTGGTGGTCAGTTGTTACAGTTCAGTTATTATTTTTAAATTTCTGCATATTCATTAAAGAGGTGAATTTATTTGAGACAAAAAAGTAAACTATTTCTAATAAATGGTGCAATACTAACAAGTACATCACTACTTATGAAATTTGCAGCACTTATTTTCAATATATACATATCAAATCAAATAGGTTCAGAAGCGGTTGGTGTATTCAGCTTAGTAATGGCTGTATACCTATTTTTCATAACTGTTGCAACATCTGGATTAAACATTGCAGTAACTGTTATTGTTTCAGAAAAGTTTGCCTTAAATAAAAATAAACAAGCTATAAAGGCAATACGTACTTGTATATTTTTCAGCTTATTATTGGGAATAACTGCAGGTGGACTAATTTTACTTTTTTCTGATTTTATTACAAGTAAATGTTTGCACAATATGGTTTCTTCTAAGCCATTATTTTACATTGCAATTGGATTACCTTTTATTGCTATGTCTTCTTGTATCAGTAGTTATTTTACAACTGTACGAAAAGCTTATAAAAATGCTATCACCCAAGTTTTTGAATTTACAATTAAAATGGTTGCAACAATAATATTACTTAAGATAAATATTTCTAATGGTGTAGAAGCGGTTTGTATTTCGCTTATTTTAGCTGATGTAATTTCAGAAGTATGTTCTTTTACATTAATTTTTATTTTGTATATTATAGATATAAGACTTAAAAAATTAGAAGATGTCCGTTCATTTGGACAAAGATTTAATATTTTAAAAATTGCTTTTCCAGTGGCTGTTACATCATATATACGCTCTGGGCTTTCAACTTTAAAACAATTGATAATTCCTACTCAACTTGAAAAGTCCGGCATTTCTTGTAGCAGAGCTCTTTCACAATATGGTATGATTAATGGTATGGTACTTCCAGTTATAACATTTCCAACTGTTTTTACAGATTCTTATAGTATGCTTTTAATACCAGAGTTTTCAACATATGTAGCACAAAAAAACTATAAAGCAATTAACTATGTTGCAAATAAGATTTTTAAAATTACTTGTGCATTTTCTATGTGTGTTTGCAGTATATTTTTTATATTTTCAAATGATTTAGGGCTTGCAATTTATAATAACATTGAGACCGGATACTTTTTTAAGGTATTTACTCCTTTTATATTTTTTATGTATATGGACCATATTATTGACTGTATTTTAAAAGGTTTGAACAAACAGTTTGGCGTTATGTGCTGCAATATTTTAGATTTGAGTATTACAACATGCTTTATTTATTTTTTACTTCCTGTTTTGGGCATTAAAGGATATGTACTATCTATCTTTTTCAGCGAAGTGTTGAATTTTAGCATTAGTCTTTTCCAGTTGTATAAGTATTCTAAAATAAAGCCTAATTTAATAGACTGGATTATTATTCCTTTAACTTGTAGCTTAATTGCGTATTTTGTAACAAATATTTTTCACTTTAACCTAATTAATCTTACTGTTAATCTAGTTTTTAATATATTGCTTTTTATTTTTATTTATGTGATAAGTTTCTTTATAATAAATTTACTTAGACGAAAAAATAGCTAGAAATACACTAGCTATTTTTTAATCTATTTTAACCACTCAGGATTTGCTAAATACCAATCAATAGTCTTAACAATACCATCTTCAAACTTAGTCTTTGGATACCAACCAAGTTCATTTTTTATTTTTGTTGGGTCAATTGCATATCTATAATCATGACCTTTTCTATCAGCAACATGTTCAATTAAATCTTCAGATTTTCCTAATCTTTGTAAGATTAATTTAACAATTTCAATGTTTCTTCTTTCATTGTGTCCACCAATGTTATATCTTTCACCAGCAACACCATTATGGAATACTAAATCAATTGCTTCACAATGGTCTTCAACATATAACCAATCTCTAATGTTTAATCCTTCACCATAAACAGGTAATTTTTCATCATTTAATGCTAATTTAATCATATGTGGAATTAATTTTTCATTGTGTTGATATGGTCCATAGTTGTTTGAACAGTTTGTTACATTTACATTCATTTTAAATGTTTCATGATATGCAAATGCAATTAAATCTGAACTTGCTTTTGATGCTGAATATGGGCTACTTGGTTTAATTGGAGATTTTTCTGTAAAATATCCATCTTCTTTAAGTGATCCATAAACTTCATCTGTTGATATATGAACAAATTTATTTGAACTTCCTTCCCCCCATACTTGTTTAGCTGCTTCTAATAAAGTATGTGTTCCTATTACATTTGTGTGTGTAAATATAAATGGATTTTTAATGCTGTTATCAACATGTGATTCAGCTGCAAAGTGAATTACACCATTTATATCATATTTTTTAAATAAATCTAGTACAAAATCAAAATCACAAATATCTCCTTGTACAAATGTTATTTTATCCATTACTTTTTTTAAGTTATCTAAATTTCCTGCATATGTTAATTTGTCTAATACTACTACTTTATAGTCAGGATGTTTATTTACAAAATATTCTACAAAATTTGCTCCTATAAATCCTGCTGCACCTGTTACTAATACATTTTTACTCATTTTAAATACCTCTTTCTTTCAAACGAAATTCAACCAATGGGGACGTTCTTAAATTGGTTGAATTTCTTTAAAATTATTTTATTTTTTTATTCAACCAATTTAAGAACGTCCCCATTGGTTGAATTTATAAATTACTAAATAAATCTGTTTCTTTTAATTCTTTAAGTGATGGCCATTTTCCATCTTTTTCAGATGTTAATAAATCTTCTGGTTTTAAATCACCCATAGGCCATTCAATTCCTATATCTGGGTCATCCCATTTAAGGCCACCTTCTGCTTCATGGTTATAAACATCATCACATTTATAAGCAAATTCAGCTTCATCTGATAGAACCAAGAATCCATGTGCAAATCCTTTTGGTATCATAAACATTTTTTTATTTTCTTCTGTTAATACAACACCTTCCCATTTTCCATATGTTTTGCTTCCTGGTCTTAAGTCAACTGCAACATCAAATACTGAACCTTTAATACATCTAACTAATTTTGATTGTGTATTTTCTTTTTGAAAATGTAATCCTCTTAAAACACCTTTTTTTGATTTTGATTGATTATCTTGTACAAAGTCATAATTTAATCCTAATTCTTCAAAATCAGCTTTGCTGTATGTTTCCATAAAGTATCCTCTGTTATCACCAAATACTGTTGGTTCTATAATACATACACCTTCAATAGATGTATCAATTTTTTTAAATTTTCCCATCTTAAATATCTCCTTTCTTATTTTCTTATGTATTTTTTAATAATTATTAACAATTTCTTCAAGCTGTTGTAATCCTAGTTTTTCTTCTTGTGTAGTTACTCTTCTCTCGAAACTATCTTTAATAATTTGATACCTTTCTAATACATTTTTCATATTATTTAAATCGTCATTCCTGCACTTCATAATTGCCTCTTTTGCTGTCCTATATTCAAACTGAGGCAATTCACTATATTGTGAATATTCCTTTTTATACTGTTTTGAATAATTTCCATAAATTAAAATAGGTGATTTAATATCAGTTCCTCTTTTATATATTTCCAATACATCATAGTTATGATCTAATTCGATTTTTTCAATAACATTAGGAATATTTTTATAAGTTTCATTATAGCTTAATGGATTAAAAAATCTTCCCCAACTACGGGTTTCAACCTGCTTTTCATATCTTTCATATGCAGAAAGTAAGCTTTCAATATATGAAACTGCAAGTCCTCTAACAATAACATTATAATTTTTTTCTTTTAGTTCTTTTATCCTTTCTAGAATTCTTTCATTCCTTAAAGTTACTTCAAAAATAAAGTTATATTTATTCTCAATTGCGTAGTTTAGAATTTCATTTGTCCATTTTGCGCTATCTTTTTCTACAATAGAACAATAACTTGTTGGATGTTTTATAGCAATTTCACTTGCTTTTGGATGAAATGGTTTATAATCGTCTGTAGTAATAATTACAATATTATCATTTAAAAAAACATTTTTTGAATATCCTATTAATGAGCCTTTTCCTGAACCTGGTTGAGCACCTACTATGATTGCAGTAGGTTTTTCGACAGGTTCAAAATTGCTAAATAACATATTTTTTATTACTTCAAAAATTTCCTTATGTTTCTTATCTGAAAGCATATATTTAGAAATTAAATCTTGTTCCATTTGTTTCATCTTTCAATTCTTCTCCATAAATGTTTATTATTTTATCCATAATAGTATTATCACCATTATATAATTTATTTCTTTCATCCATCAAATTATCCATTTCATTGGCATATTCCTTTTTTCCTGTTTCATAGAATTCCATTGAAACTTTTGACATTTTATCAGCTAATATTTCTAGAGCAACATCCATCTTTACGAAATTGTTCATATACTATCATCCTTTCGACTTAATTAAAAAATTTTACCTTCAGCCAAATCTCTTAAATATTTACCATAATCTGTCTTTAAAAATGGTTTTATTATTTCTAAAAGTTTTTCCTTATCTATCCATTTCTTTCTAAATGCTATTTCTTCTGGGCAAGACACTTGCATTCCTTGTCTATTTTCTATTGTTTTTATAAAGTTTGCAGCTTCTATTAAATCTGCATGTGTTCCTGTATCTAACCAAGCAAGACCTCTACCAAGTCTTTCTACTTTAAGTCTCTTTTGTTTTAAGTATTCCTCATTTATAGATGTAATTTCAATTTCTCCCCTAGCAGATGGCTTTATTTCTTTTGCAATTTTTACAACATCATTTGGATAAAAATATAATCCAGGAACACATAAATTTGATTTTGGTTCTTGTGGTTTTTCCTCAATTGAAATAGCATTATGGTTTTCATCCATTTCAACAACACCATATGCCCTAGGATCTTTTACAGGATATCCAAATATTGTAGCATTTTCATGGTTATTTGAAACCTTCTCTAGTTTTTCTGTCAAGCTTTGTCCAAAGAATATATTATCTCCCAAAACCATTGCAACATCATCGTCTCCAATAAATTCTTCACCTATTATAAATGCGTCTGCCAATCCTCTTGGTTTATCTTGTATAGCATAAGTAAAATTCATACCCCACTTAGTACCATCTCCTAATAATTCCTTAAAAGCATTCACATCTCTTGGAGTAGAAATAATTAAAACATCCCTTATATTTGATAACATTAACATTGATAGTGGATAATAGATCATTGGTTTATCATATATTGGCATAAGTTGCTTTGATATTGATAAAGTTAACGGATATAATCTTGTTCCACTTCCCCCAGCTAAAATAATTCCTTTTCTATTTTTCATTTTTATTCATTCCTTTCGTTTCTACTATATTGACATCAAATTAAAATATTCTATTTTTATATTTCTATATTTTTTGCTTCTTCTAAATATCTTCTTAATCCGTCTTTCCATTCTGGAACATTTATTCCACATGCTTCAAGTTTTGCTTTTGACATTTGTGAATTAAATGGTCTCTTAGCTTGTGTAACTTTCATCATTTCAATGTATTCTTCTGTTGTTACCGGATTAACTTTACATTCAATTCCTTGTTCTTTTAAGATTTCTTTTGTAAAGTCATACCATGTTGTATATCCATTGTTTGTTGCATTATATATTCCATAAGGTATTTTTTTAGTTACTGCTTGATATATTATTTCTGTTAAATCTTTTGCATATGTTGGGCTTCCATGTTGGTCTGATACTACACTTATTTCATCTCTTGTTGAACCCAATTTTGTCATTGTTTTAACAAAATTGTTTCCTCCAACTCCATATAGCCATGCTGTTCTAAAGATGTAGTATTCATCCATATTTTTTTCTATTCCTTCTTCTCCATGTAACTTTGTTTTTCCATATACTGTTACCGGCGCTTTTGTGTCATCTTCTTTATAATCTTTTGACACATCTAAATCTCCACCAAATACATAATCTGTTGAAATATGTACTAGTTTTGCTCCAGCTGCTTTTGCCGCTTTTGCAAGATTTGTTGGTCCGTCTCCATTTATTTTATCTGCTAATTCATAGCATTCTTCTGCTTTATCAACAGCTGTAAATGCTGCACAGTTTATTACATAATCAGGTTTTAAATCTGTAATAAATTTCATAACAGCGTCTTCGTTTGTTATGTCTAATTCTGCTACATCTGTTGCTATTATTTCATTTCCTTCTGCAAATTTTTCTTTTACTTCTTTTGCGAGCATTCCATTTGCTCCTGTTACTAAAATTTTCATTTTTTACCTTCCTTCTTATCTTGAGAATTTTTCCTTAATTGTTCTTTATAATAATACCATTAAATAAGTAAAAGTTCAAGTATTTCTGTTAATAAATTTTGGCAAAAATAAAAGGTCCAACTTAGGACCTTTTATTTTTCAATTCTTCAATAACAATAATTGCAATTGTAACAACTGTAATTATTGTTATAAGAATTACGAATGAGCTCAATGCCCACATCAATATTCTTAATATGCTGTTATAAAATAAGCTATATGATATGTATTTACCTAAATACATACTAAATATGAATAAAATAAAACAGCTCAATTTTTCTAAAATATCTTTTTTCTTTTTGTTTTTCATAGTATACTCCTTTTCTTTGAGTTAAAAATTAAAATGTTCTAAAACAGGTAACACCTGTAAAAAGGCTTTTTCTTCTATACCTTTATAAATATATTATATTACGAACTTGTATTTTTGTCAAACAAAAAGCTATTTTAGGATAGCATAAATTTTTAGTAGGAAAACTTTTCATTAAAATTATAAAATTCTTTTATTTCATGACTTCAGATATTTCCTAATTTGATACATATTTTATCTTTATTTTACTATATTTTAAGGTTTACTTAATAAACCTTTTTATAGGTATTTTTAAAATATCACATATTCACTTATATTTCAACATTTACACTGCTTTCCCATACCAAATATTTTTTAACTCATAATACAATTTGTCTCTTGCTCCTGCTAATGTTGAAATTGCTACTCCTATCGTTCCAAACAATTTCTTATTTGCTTTCCTTTTTATTCTTTTTTCTAATGCTTCATTTTTTTATTTCTTTTTTCTTGTATTGATATATCTATTATTCTCTGGTAAATATTTCCATTATTTTGTGTAAAAGCTCTTAATTGACTCATTTCATCTATTCCATTTTCACTCCATGCTTTTGCATCTGTACTCATTCTCTCTGATAATGTATGATGTGCTTGACCTTTTTGGCAACATCCTTTTAATTTGTCTTTATATTTTTCATGTGTTTCTATTCCAGACCATTGATTCATTAAATATGTCTTTGTATTCTCTATTTTCTTTAATCTATTATTTAACCTTTTTGTATTTCTCCCTAATTGTTCATCTTCTTTTATTTCTTCTTTTATTTTCTTTATTGCTTCATTCATTATATTTTCTGTACTTATTGGTTCGTATTGGTCTATTGTTTCTTGTAATTTTCTTTTTAAATATTCATCATAATTTAAATGATTAATATATTTTTCTAAATTAAATAAATCTAATACAAATACTGATTTCTCTATCCTTGTAATATCTTCTTTCAAACTTGGCTTTTCCATTTTTTGTAATTAAACTTTTTCCTGAAACCTTACTGCCTCATATTGTTTTTTCTTTTTATTATCTTCAAATATTATTTCATCTATCTGTTTTTCTATTTCTGATAATAATTCTTTTCCTAAAATATCTATAAATTCTTTTATTGCAACTGTTAATGAACTTACATCTTCTCCTGATAATGCTTTTTTTAATCCTTCTTTTAAAATTTTGTTGTTTTTTTCATAAATCTTTTGTATAATTGAATACATAAGAGATACCTCCTTTGAATGTTATTTTTTTCTTGATAAAAACATTCTATCAAATTGGTATCTCTTATTCAATTTTTTTCTTAAATTTTCCTACTAAAAGTTTATACTAACTTGCACTTTTTACAATAATATAATTCTTACAAATGTATATATTTTATTATATTAACAAAACCTGAAACTAAAATAAATATTATTAATATAACATAAAATTTATTTTTATTCTCATTTTTAAAGAGTTCCTTTAGTAAAGCAGAACATACAATTAAGTTCATAATATCATTAACAAAAAAGATTCTGCTTCCTGATGCAAAAATCGTTGGTGAAAAGCTCAAAGCAAGTGAAGCACAAATTCCAGCAAAATATATTAATGTATATACAATTGATTTTTTTAAATCTTTAAAACTATAAAAAACCAATACACTTAACAATAGTAAAACAAAAGTTCCAATTATTATTTGAAAATATTTAAATGGGTTACATATTGTATCTATAGAATACGTACTAAATGAAAATAATAATTCATTTAATTTAGCTTCTATATTAAAACTTACAACTCTTGAAAATAAAGCATTAAAAGGTATTGTTTTTAATAAAGAGTATCCTAATGGTATTATGGATAAAATTGTTCTATTTTTATCTTTACTTTTTATTGATAATAATGTTATTGCTATTGAAATTATTAATATAATCAATGGGCTTTTATTTATCAAATGGTCAATTGTTAATGAGCCACCTAGAAATATTTTATCAAACATAGATAACATATCAAAGTCTTGATAATATCTTAATAATTCGGCTTCAAATCTAACATTATTTCCCTTTACAGCAAAAGATGTTATAAAAACCATTATTGTAAGTATATAATTAAATATCATAGCTTTAGGAATTTTCTTTTTTCCAATTATTGATAAAATTAATAGTATTGTGGAAAATACAACCAATACTGCTCCTGTTTGTTCAATATTGCTTGCCAAAACTCCTGATAAAAAGTATATAATATATTCCCATTTTTTAATCTTTTGACAATTTAATATTTTTACAAATGGTATCATTGCAATCATCAATGCTGTAGTAGGCCATAAATAATTAAATGCACCTGTTATCCATATTACAGCTTCTCCCAATATTAATTCATCAATACATAAGAATAGTGAAATTATTATAAATAACATAACTCCCTTATTTCCTATTTCTTTTTCTGTACTTATATTTATTATTTTATAAATTGAATAAATCAATATAGTTATTACAAATGCATTTGCAAGTATAAATATTTTTGTATTAATGTTTAAAAATACTGTACACAGTCCTAGAGCTATTATTCTTCCTCCCCATAAAGCTCTAAATTCTTTAGCCCATGTAAAAAAAGTAAAAATACTGTTAAATGTGTTTTTATATACCCCGTCATCTGGTGTATTATTTAATGGTATTGACATTACTATCAAACTGCAAATAAAAATTATTCCAAATATAATAATATTTTTTAATTTATTTTTTTTCATTATTTTCTCCAATTATTGTTAAATTTTTATAATATACTTTATCTAATTTTTTATAATCTTCTTTGTAATCTTTTTGAATAATTCCAACACTGTATTTATCATTAAAAAAATTCTTATTTAAGAAAATCCCAACTATATAAATATATCCATCTTTATCCATTTTATCAAAATTATCAAGCAAATTTTTGTCATCAATTATAGTTTTTACTTTATAATTTTTATCATTATTGCTTAATATAATTGTATAATTGAAATAATAATTTCTTCCTTCTCCTAAAGTATAGTTATAACGTTTTTTTAATTCTTCTTCATTCATTTTTTTCTTTACAGTTATTTTAGAAAAAGTTTTTCCTTGTTCTATACTTTCAATTTCAAATGTTTTATTATTATTTTCAACCATTTGAACGTCATCTTTTATTGAGACTTTTTTAGGTACTAGATTATTTATATAATATATTGCTGCTCCTAAACAAACTATTATAAAAAATATTAAAGAAAGTACTATTAAATTTATATTTTGTATTTTTTTCATTTCTAATATCTTTCCTCTCATAATATATAAATTTGGTTGAAAAAAAATTTAAATTAATGATATTCAAATTTATAATTATTTTTCAACCTAATATTTTTATTTTATATTAATTTTTTTATCAACAATATATTGTGGTCTTTGTTTACATTCATCATAGATTCTGCCAACATATTCAGCAATAATCCAAATAGACATCAATTGAATACCCGCAAAAAATGTTATAGCAACCATTATTGAAGTCCATCCAGCTGATAAATTAGGAGAATGACAAGCAAAAGAAACTAATGCATAGATCAATAATATAACTGATATTACAATTGATATCATCCCTAAAGCCCCAACTAATTTTAAAGGTTTTGTTGAAAAACTAATTATACCATCTGAAGCTAATTTTAACATTTTCTTTAATGGATATTTTGTTTCTCCAGCAAATCTTTCTTTTCTTTCATATTCAAATGGAGCTTGTTTATATCCAACCCAGCTGAATAATCCTCTTAAAAATTTATTGTGTTCTGGTAAAGAATTTACAGTATCTACAACTTTTCTATCAACAAGTCTGAAATCTCCTGTATCTTTTGGAATTTCAACATCTGATAATGCATTTAAAGTTTTGTAGAACATTTTTGCTGTAAATAATTTAAATGCACTCTCCCCTTCTCTTGATTTTCTTTTTCCGTAAATTACTTCATTTCCTTCTTCCCATAATTTTAACATATCTGGTATTAGTTCTGGTGGGTCTTGAAGGTCTGCATCCATTATTACTATTGCATCACCTGTTACATATTGAAGTCCTGCTGTTACTGCTGCTTGATGTCCAAAGTTTCTTGAAAATGATATTACTTTAACATCTGTATCTTTTTTTGCAATGTCTTCAAGAATTTCTAATGTTTTGTCTTTACTTCCATCATTTACAAAAATTATTTCATGATCATAATTTTCTAATTTTACTAAATTTTCTTTAACTCTTTTGTAGCATTCTTCTGCAACTTTTTCTTCGTAGTACATTGGTATTACTAGTGTTACTTTTTTCTTTTCCATATATATCTTCTCCTTTTTTTATATAATAGAAAATTATAAATTTTCTATATACAATGATTTTAATTTATTTGTGCTTAAAAGTCAATATTATTTTTCTTAAACTATTTGTCAAACCATATGTTCCTACCAATATAAATATTGGAATATGATTAATCAAATACCTTGATCTACCTTCAAATAATAATATAAATAAAATTATTCCAATTATTGTTATTTTACACATGTCTATATTCTTTTTGTTTTCTTTTCTATTATTTGAAAATATTAACCCTATTGTTACCAAAATCCATGATATTTGCATTATATTTGCAGTAATATTTTTATATATTTTTGTAGTTGGATCAACGAATTTTTGAACTTTTTTTGCTATATTACTTTTATTATAAAAAATTTCTGAATTCCAGTATCCCTCTTGTCCATAAAAAAATGTTCCATCTGATAATATCCAATTTGCCTTATTATATAGAAATTTGGAATATCCCAATACCCCGAAATCTTTTAATCTTTCTTTTATTATTTTTATATTATGTTCTTTTTTTGCTTTACTCCCAGTAATAGCTACAGTCCCACTTACATCATTTTCATTGTATGCCCCATATAACGTTTGATTTTTTCCCTCTGTTTTAAAATCATTTGGTCTTTCTTGCATTCCCATCATTAAAAAATGTACAAATGATACTGAATTATTTTCATACTCTTCCTTAGAAATAATGTTGCCTAAATTTTTTTCTTTGATTTTTGAATATCCAGAAAAATATCCTCCAAATCCAATTACAAATATAGCAATTATTATTAATATGTATTTAGATTTTTTTATAAACTCTTGTCTAGTAAATTTTATATTATTAATATTTAAAATTTCTACTATTATAATTGCTATTGGCATAATAGCTACTGTTGGTTTTAATGTTATTCCAAATGCAGTTATTATACTATTCAAAAATATCAATAAATATTTTTTTACATCTTTACACGATTTTTCTTTTTGCTTTATATATAAATATAATATCATTATAGGAAATACCATTGTTATAGTATCTGTATATGGTATTAATATATTAGGTGAAAATATCATTAATGGTAATATAAAAATTAATGATAAATATGCTTGTTTTTTTCCTAAAATTTTTTTTGCACATAAAAATGTAAAAACTGCTGATATATCAACAACAACAATATTGAAAATTGTTGCTATAAAGAAAACTCTTGATGCTGTTAAATTATGTATAAATATTTTAAAAAATTCAAATAAATATTTCATTAAAAGTAATATACCAATGTTATTAGGATATCTAGAAAAATATATACTAAACAAATCATCCCCGTTTATTAATGCAAGAGCATTATTTATTACTAGACTACAATCCCATCCACATGAGGTATATGAAAATTTTGCCAATAAAAATTGCAATAAAAAAATTACTAAAAATATGAAAAGTCCAAAAATCCATTTTGGACTTTTCTCTAAAAAACTGCAATTTTTCTTTTTATACTCATAATATATAATTAGCAGTATTAAATAAGCTAAAGCCGTCACTATTATCATTACAGGTATACTATAATTAAAAGCTATAGTTCTATTAAAAAATAAAGTATTTAATAGAACTATACTAAAAAATATCGAAAATATTATCGAAATTATTTTAATCACTATTCTCTCTAAATTTTTCATTTTTAATATTTTCCCCTTTATAAAGTACAATTATTTTTCTTTTATTGTTTCATTTTTACTCTCTTTTTTAAAAACAAATAATTTGCTAAAAATATAATTAGATACAATAATAACTATTTGTGATATTATCTTTACTATTTTATCATTGCAATGTAATACAGTTACGCCTAGCCACATTATTATCATATCCATTATAAGTGTTGTTACTCTTGCTAAAACAAATTTACTAGCTTCTTTTATTTTGTTTTTTTCATTACTTTCAAAAACATATTTTCTATTGGTAAAATACGCAAATGTAACACCTGCCACCCATGATAAAATATTTGCAATTTGTAACTGTATTGCGTTATCTGGATTTAAAAATGTATATACAGATGCATAGTATACTATTAAAGACACAATTGTTGTTAATACTCCAAATATTAAATAATTTATTACTTCTTTATATTTTTTATATAACTCTGTTATTTTTTCCATTTACTTTTCCTCTTCTAAATTTTTATAATACATCATTATGCTATAATCATAGTTATCCATTATAACATATATTTTTTGTAGCATATATTTCTATCAACATTTCCTAATATACCACTTGTCTGTCCAGAACTTGTATATTGCCAAATAGAATATTTTCCATTATACCCAGGATCATTAGCTCTATAACTTGCAATCCAAGTATCATACGCTGACAAATCTGACATATTTAGATAATTATATGCCCAATCAACGTTACAGTATATTATTGGAACG
Organism: uncultured Clostridia bacterium; assembly: GCA_934122385.1. Lineage (GTDB taxonomy): Bacteria > Bacillota > Clostridia > TANB77 > CAG-508 > CAG-269. The sequence continues at coordinate 30,677 of CAKOWP010000002.1, forward strand.
TATCCAGCATTTTGTATTACTTCACAAAATAGTCTTGCTAGATATGTACGTGTGTTTTTGTCTAAATTTTGTGTTCTTGGTATATCTGATGGACTTTCTAATTTGGGTGCTTCTATATCAATTGCTATAGGATAATCAATTTTATATTTTTTAACTCTTTCAACCACCCAATTAGCTTCTTGAATTGCTTCTTCACCATTTGTAGCTTGTGTTACAAAATAAACTCCAACAGGTAGCCCAGCTTGTGTTGCTCCTTGCATATTTAATCTAAACTGAGTATCTTCATTAAGTGTTCCTCTTGAACCATAACCTCTAAATCCAGCTCTTATAAAAGCAAAGTCTACTCCATCTCTTTTTACAAGTCCCCAGTTAATACTTCCATTAAACTGGCTTACATCTATTCCTTTATATGATCTTTTTTCTTTTTTTGGTACTAACCTTATTTCTATTGCCTCAATTCTTCTTCTTTGTCCAACTGTCCCTGCTGTTTCTCCATCTCTATACCAATCTGTCCATCCTTTATCTTGTATATGTACTTTATATTCCACTGTATATTTATCCATATTTTCAAGCATTATTTCTATAGCTTCTATTCTATAGGCCATTCCAGATGTTCCAGCCATGTTTCCATTTTGTTGCCAGCCTTGCCAGCCTATATTTTCTACATGAGTTCTGTACACAATTTTAGCGTTTTGTGGTGCATTTAATAGGTTGATATTTAAAGCCTCTACTCTATACCCTAATCCTGTTGTACCTGACATATTTCCATCTTTTACATACCCCTGCCATCCAATTTCTTGTACATGAGATCTATATTGAACATGTAAACTATTGTCTATATTAAATGTAACGGAGTCTTTTACAAGTACAGTGTTGTCACTAGTATAAACTTCTATATATATTTTATGTTTTCCTTCAGACATTTCAGATGGGTCAATAGAAAATTCAAATCCCGGATTAGGATTTTCTATTTCTGTTCCAAATCCTTCTACCGATTTTATAACATCTTTTCTTTCTTTATATGTTATAAGTTTGTCTTCAACAACTTGATAATTATTGTCTATATAAGCTCTAATTTTAGTATTAGAAACATTTGACATTTTCCATCCACTTATCTTTATAGTATTTAAGTTATAATATGTATAATTATTAGTTGGTGTATCTATATACATTTTACCTTTTTTTACTTTAGGAACTATTTTTATTTGTATTGCTTCCAAACGTAAACATTTGCCTTGTGTACCAGCTATTTCTCCATCTGTCTTCCAGTCTTGCCATCCAATGTCTTGCACATGTACTCTATACATAATAGAATAATTTTCTGAATGCTCCAGTTTTATTTTTATTGCTTCAAGCCTTAAGGCATTTCCTTGTGTTCCTGCCATTTCATCATCTTTCTTCCAATTTTGCCATCCAATATCTTGTACATGTACTTGATAATCTATTTTTAAATTATTATCATTATTACCAATAAGTCTTATATTAAGTGCTTCAAGCCTATAGCACTTTCCTTGTGTTCCTGCAACTTCTCCATTTTTAACATAATCTTGCCAACCTATATTTTCTACATGTGTTCTATATTCGACTCCAAGCGTTTCAATTTTATTTGAATCTTCTGAACTATTCTCTAATACTTGAATATTATCCTCAAATGTATTATTTCCTAAATCAGAATTATTTAGTGTGGCATTATTTTCTATAATATTATTAACAGACTCTGTATTTTCATTATTACTTTCATTTATTACACTATTTTCTGTTTTATTTGTAGTATTATTTATTATTTCATTTAAATTTGTGTTGTTTTCACTATTTTCTAATTGATTTTCTTCTTTAGTTAATTCATTATTTGTTATATCTTTTGCATTATCATTACCCAAATTCAATGCTTTTACATTATGCCCTATATTTAATAAAGTATTTAATATAATTACTAAAATTGTAATAATTGCTAAAAATCTACTTTTTTTCATAACCATTATACCCTTTTCTATAAAATATAATTTTATTATATATTTTTATTATATATTTTTAAAATCATAAAATCAATGTTTTTATTTGGAAATTTAAGCTGTTTGTTTCCAATTCATAACAACAATTCCAACTATTACAAGACTTGCACCTATAATTCCAGCTGTTGTTATATTTTCTTTGAATATAAATTTAGATGCTACTAAAGTTAATACTTGTACAATTCCTGTACATATTGGCATTATATAGCTTAAATCAAACATAACAACTATTCTTGTGAACAATAAAAAACTACATAAATAGCAAACTAATCCCGCCAAACTTATTAAACTTATCCCAAAGTTTGCAGTACCTTCAGATACTGACAAACTTCCTGGATTTCCACCTTTTTTCATAAGTATTAATCCTGAAAGAGTTAATACTAAATATATTAATACTAATACAATTTTCATAACATTTTTTCTCCCTTTAATCATTAGAATTTCTCCTCGTTTTTATATTAAATTTTATTATCTTCATCTTTTTTTGCTCTATTTATAATTAGACAATACATTATGCTTAATGGCATATACATTGGTATAATATATCTAAATTCAGTATTAGATGGTCCCATCAAAACAATTATATAATTAAATATTGATGGCAATAATGGAACTAGTAAATAGTATTTTCTTTTATATATAATATAGAAAATTAAGAACATTAGTATCCATAAAGTAAGGCCAGCACTAAATAACATTCCAACTATTGGTAGTTGTCTATTATCTGTAAGTTTATCTAATTTATCTAATAAAGAATTATTTATTAATTGTTTAGTTTCTATTCCAAAATCATTAACAATTACTCCTTTATCAAATAGTGTTTTATGTTTTTCTGGTAACCAATATCCAGATGTATTGCACAATATTGACTCAATATAATAATTTGGATAATGTGCAAATAATTTTATGTTTAAAAGTATATATTGAATTTTATGTTCCTGCATATATTCCCTTCTAAAGTGTCCCATTTCTGGATCGGCTAAATTAGGATTATACGATCCTGGTAATTCATCATATTCTACAAATAAATCTATTTCTTCTCTTTCTTTTTCTGTTAAATTGTTACCATTATATTTGACTAGTCTTGACATTGCTTGCATTGGAACGCATAATAGTCCAAATGATGAACTTTCTAATACATTAAATGCTGCAAATGCTATAGTATTTATTAAATATACACTCAATAAAGTTGATGCAATAAATGCTGTCAATTTTAAATAATTTTTTCTTAATGTTATGTATAAAAATGGTATCAATAATACATATATGTACATTCCATTGTGTCTAACTAATGCAGTTAGTAAAACAAATATAAATGATAAAATTATATAAAATTTTGATTTTACAAAATTATCTTTGTTTGTTACAAATTCAAATAATAATATAAAATCCATTACAAATATACTTGCAAATAATGAGTCTTTATCTATACTAATTGCATAAAAAGAAAATACTGGGTTAATAGCAAAAAAAGCTAAAACTAATAAACGTATTTTATAATTAATTCCTTTTTTGGCTAAATAATAAATACTATATGAAATTATTAATGCTGTAAACATCATTTTCAAAATTGTGCAAATAGCCATAGAAATATTCAAATTATTAAATATTGGCATTGTAATATCAATTATAAGTTTTAACGTTAATGTTGTGCATATAGGACTTCCATTCCACATTGGACTTGTTCCAAGTGCTTCTTTTAATTGTTCCAAAGTATCAAATCCTATAATTCCAGGAAAATATTTCAAAAAATATGGTAGCCATGAAATCATTAAAACTAGGAAAACAACCAATATTGATTTTTTATTATTTGTAAATAATTTATATTTTTTTAGTTCTTCAGTATTTTCAATTTTGTCAAAATAAGACATTAATATTTTTACTACAGAATATATTATTATTAAATAATACATTAATTTTATGCTACTTTGTAAAAAAGCAACATTACTGTATAATATTCCTTCAAGATTGCCATAATTTACTATTGAATTTCCTACAACCTCAAAAATTGAAAAAATAAATCCTATAATTAAAGAAATTATATTTAGTCTTTTGTCTTTGTTTTCCAAAGCTTTACTAATAAAAAATATAAAAACTATAAATATTATAAGAACTGAAATTTCATTTCCACTAAACGACTGTAATAAGTCTAAATTTTTATCTAATCTAATATTCATTCCAACTGTAGCTATAGCTGCAAGAATAACTGCTAAAATATTTCTTATCATGCGTATCCTCCCTATTTCACTTCATTTGTATCTATAGCTTTACTATAAAATTTCATTAAAAGCTTAGCGATTGGCTTTGGCCAAAATTTTGAAAACATAATTAAGTCCTCTTCTAATCTGGTGTTATTTTCAATTAAATTGGATGTTTCTGAACCTTCGTGTATTCTATGGTCCATTAGTTCTTTTGAAATGTACAAAAAGTTTCCTTTAAATTTTGTCATTTGATACCAAGTGTCCCAGTCTAAATCGCATTTCAAATCTGTTTTATATGGTTCTTTTCCCACTATTTTTGTATTTACTGTAACACTTGGACAGCAAATGCTACATCCAAAAGACAATACTCTTCGCTTAATAAATATTGACTTTGGAAAAATTTTCAAAGGACTTAATAATATTTTTTTTAATTTTAAATTTTTTGTTAAATTTATTTCTTTATTATTTTTTATTTCTCTGTAATCAGAAAATGCAATAACAAAATCTTTTCCTTTGTTTAAATATTTTACTATTTCTTCTAGATAATTTTCATTATATATATCATCTTGATGAGCAACTGTTACATAGTCAGTTTTTGTATTACTAATTCCAAAATTCCAGTCTTGACCAATTCCAGATTTACCAGTATTTACAAATAATTTTAAATTATATTTTTTGGCCAAGTTTTCTATGTATTCATTAGGCGTTGAGGTTGACATTATAATATTACTTTTTACCGTTTGATTTAATACAGATTTTATACAATCCTCTAAGTATGGTGATTCTTTATATGCACAAATGACAAATGTATGATTTTGAAATTTTTCCATTTATTTTTCCTCCTCAATATCCTTATCTTTTTTTTCTAATTTTTCAACTCTTTTTTTCAATAACGATATTTCTTGAATTAGTAATACATTGTTTTGATATTCTTTTGATAATTTCATTGTTAAATTAAATATTAAATAAAAAGCTGTAAATATTGTTATACAAAATAGCATATTTGATGGAACTTCAAATCCTAACAATTTAGTTAAATCTTCTATAAAATTTGGTATTATAATTGATAAAATTAGTAAAGCTCCACTAATTATCCAAAAGATAGCAAAAGATAATTGCATCTTTTTCTCTCTTATTTTTTTTAACATTAATCCAACATATATTAAAGTCATAATAATTAATGCGATTTTTAAATTTATTGCCATTATCTTCTTTCCCCTTTCTTTCTAAAGTGCATACTGTCTATTATTACAGCTAAAGAGACTTTAACCATATAATCAATACTTTTCCAAACATTTATTGATGATTTACCACCAGTTCTTTCATTCATACTTACAGGTACTTCTACAACCTTAAAATTATCCACTAAAACTTCTACTGTAGATTCAGGTTCTGGGTAATCTGTAGGATAATCATTTGCAAATATTTTTATAACATTTTTGTCTATTGCTCTAAATCCTGATGTTGGATCTGTTATTTTCTTATGACAGAATAGTTTTATAAAAAATGATATAATATTTTTTCCTAATCTTCTCATAAAAGTAGATTGGAACTCACTAGAGTTTTTATCTAAATATCTTGTTCCAATACACATATTAGCTTGTCCATCAATTATTGGCTTTGTAATATTAGGTACACAATTAATATCATGTTGTCCATCTCCATCAAATTGAATTGCTATATCATAATTGTTTTCATATGCATATTTATAACCTGTTTGAACAGCACCACCAATTCCTAAATTGTGTACTAAATTGACATGGTTAAAATTATTTTCTTGTAAAATTTTAAGTGTATTATCTTTTGAACCATCATTAATTACAACATAATCTACTTTTGTTTCGTTTTTCTTGTTATATTCTTCTATATTTAAGCATACATTTTTAATATTTTCTTGTTCATTATATGCTGGTATTATTAATAAAATTTTCATTTACTTCTCCTCATTTATCTTAATATTGACCCTATTAAATTAACTATTATAAATGCTAATTGCATACTTGAAATTTTTAATACTATTTCATTGTCCTCTTGAGTCTTTAACATTTTGCTTGATGCACATATCATAATTAATGAAATAATTGGAAATATATATCTTGGTTGATATCCTAAAACATAGTTAGCTCCAACTGGTGCACACGCAATATATAATATACCACTTGTAAAACAAAATGTTAGCATAAATGCAGCTAAAAATACTATTTTTTCTTTTTTATTAAAGTTCTTTGAGTCATCCCTTACTGCAACATAAAAATAATATAAAAACATAACTACAAATATATTAGATGAGTTTTGTGCAAAATACAAATCAGAGTTAAACATTTGTAACCATGCAAAATTAAGTAAACAATTTTTCACTTGATTTTTTATTACACTTAATACAATTAATGGGTTGTGTATTGCATTTTTTATTTGCTCAGTTGCATTTACATTTTCATATCTATTATCTGTTAAATTAATTTTAGGTTGAAGATATAATATTAATAAATTTACAATAATAAATGCAATTAATATTACAGGTATTTGTTTTTTGTATTTTTTTATAATGTCTTTTAAAGGTAATAAAAACATTATTAGCCCAACAAATATATATGACATTGATTTAAACATCAATAGTAGTGTATACAAACATAGTAATACAATTATATTTTTTAATGTTATATTTTCTTTGTCATTATATAATTTTAAGAAATATGCTATAAACAAAGAGGCTAGTCCAACTCCAATTCCATCAACAGAGTATGTTGATGCAAAACATAAAAACATTGGAATTGTTAATATTATGAAAAACGTATTCTTTTTATATGGTAATATTTTCAATGCTAATGCTATTAATGCTATATATGTTGCTAAGTTAAAAATTCTACCCATAAAAAATACATCTGCAACACTTCCCTGTAGTATTCTACCTACAAGTATTCCCAAAGTTGATGGAATATATATTACAGCATTATATGATGTTGGCATAGAATCAACCAAATATTCTTCTGGTAAATTTCCATTTTGGAATTCATATTTTTCTCCAAAAAGAGATACAAAAATTGAATAATGTGTTCCTCTAGGTATTTCTTCCATAAATTGTTTATCAACAACAGGATTTTCAACATCTAAATTTCCATATGATAAATTATATGCAGACATAAAATGTCTTTTTTCATCTAAAATATGATATACATTTACTGTAAAGCAAAATATCATTCCTATCATAAATATTGAAATTAAATTTGTATAATATTTTTTTGTTAACATTTCTACTGATATAAATCCAGTTATTAATGATACTGATATTAAGGTAAAGTGTATTAATGCCAAATCTTGTTTAACTAAAAACTTATACGCATATATTGCAATTGCTACAATTGCTAATAAAAAATATAAAATCATTACTATCTTTTTTGTTTTGCTTTTAAATGATTCACTTACATCATCTATTATTTTACTTCTGTTTATAAAGAATATTGCTATTAATATTCCTAAATATGCAACTCCCCTACATAAAGAGAAGTAAAATCCTTGAACAGGTTGACGTGTTACTAAATCTGTTGTGAATTTAACATTACAGTATCCAAATTCAAAAATTATAAGATTTATAATTATAGCTATCCAATTAAAAATTTTTATATTTCTTTTACTGAAAATCTTTTCCATAATTTTTTATCCGTTTTTCCTTTCATTTATTTTTATTTCTTATTTTCTAATAATTCTACTTTTTGTTCAATTGTATAAATTTTTCCTAACTTTATATAATTAAAATAGTTTGTACAAAAATTTGCTTTGCAAATTTTGCACTCGAACAAAGACGCGGACTTTAAAATGCTATAATAAGTGCAGACTTTATTATTGTCCGCTTTTGTTCTACTTTAAAAAGATTTTGGATATTTTTATTCAAAACATACAAAATTTTTGCACATATACCTATAACTATCCAACAAGTAATATATAAACATATTGTTTCTGATACACGTAATGTTTTATTTGTAAATGTACTTTCTATTTTCATTATTATATAATGATGTACTAAAAATATTGCATATGAGTATTTACCTATAATATTAAATATTTTTTGAACATTAATATTTTCAATTTTTTCTCCTATATATCCTAATACAATAAATAAATTATATCCAATAAAGTTAGCTATTAATACAGTTTTGTTTAAACTACTTGAACTATTTGGAATCAAATACGCTATAATTGCTAATACAAGTGCCACTATGGCTTGCCATAACTTAAATTGTTTTATATATTTAATAACATACATTCCTAATACAAAACTATATGTACAAATAATTAAATTTTTATTTATAGGCATTACACCATTTCTATAAAAAATTAATAATGCAAAATTTATAAGAGTGTATACCCCAATAAATATTTTTGGATATTTATTAACAATTTTTCGTAAAATTGGAAATAGTATATATATAAATACTATACAACCTAAAAACCATTCGCCTATTAAATAAAAAGTTTGTGTATATGGGCTTAAGTATCCATCCATTGCTAATAATGATATTCCCAATTTATAAGTTGGTAAATCCCATATTATTCCTTTACATCCATAAAAAATGTATATAAATACAAGTGTATATGCTATCCAGAACATAGGATATATTCCTAAAAATCTTTTCTTAGCATATTTTTTCAAGTCTATTTTTTCTCCATAATTGTACATTAAAGATGCACCTGATATCATGAAAAATAGTGTTACACCTATCATTCCCCATTTTCCATTTGAAAAAATTTTAAATCCTGTAATGTTATTTTCTGCAAAGTGCACGTAAAAATGATATGTTACTATCATAATCATTGATATAACTCTTATAAAATCTAAATAAAAAATTTTTTTCTTTTTCTCCATTTTATTTTCCTTTTATCTTTCCCTTTATTTTCTTAGATATTTTCCATATCTTTGTATTTCTTAATTTTTCATATTTATAAACTACATGTCCATACAAAGCTTGATATTGGTCAAAATCTTGCTCTCTTGTTTTTGTTCTATATTCCATAAAGCTGTAAGCGTCGGCTACTAATTTTGTGTTTTCAATTTTAACATTATTATATAATTCAATATAATAGTTTTGCATTTCTGTAACTGTTTTAAATTTATAATTTTTAAAATTATTTTTCTTATTGTTATATTCTTCCTTATTATTATGTATTTCTTCTATTTTTTCAAGTATTTTTGTAGAATTTGTAGAAAAACTTATTGTCCATCCTAATTCATCTTTTTTAATCCTATCCCCTACTGCTCCAATATTAAATGTAAGTACTGGCACATGTGCCATATAGCATTCTGTTAATGTATATGAATATGTTTCTGGCCATGTTGCAAAAATGCATACTAAGTCAATGTTATTATCTATCAATAATTGAGGTAATTCTCCTCTTCTATATGGTCCATGGTTTGTATAATTCTTTTGATTTTTTGTTAATTCTGGTAATTCAGATTTTCCAAATAAATGTATTTTTATATTTGAATTATTATTAGTTCTAATTAAATCTTTTAATATGTTTCCACCTTTGTGTATAGCCATTGCTCCAACAAATGCTACATTAAATGTATTGTTTTCCGCTTTTCTTTCTTTGTTTTTTACTTCTATTACATCAACACCATGTTCTACAACTTCAAAATTTATATCTTTATAAGTTTTTTCAAAAATATTTTTAGTATTATCAGATGGAACTATTATTTTATCAAATTTTTCTAATACTTCTTTGCAAGTATTTTTCCAATTTTCTATTATATTGCTATTTACACCATATCTATTGTGTAGACATTTTTCACAATTTTTTTCTTTATCATATTCACAATAAATATCTTTATATACCATATTTATTGAAGGACAAATCATATATAAATCATGTAATGTAAGTATTGAATATATATTTCTTTCTTTTGCTACATCTATTGCATCAAATGTCTGGAATAAGAAATGATGCACATGTAATATGTTTATTTTGAAACTGTCAAATATGTTTTCTACCATTTCTTTATACCTGTTATTTGTATAAACAATTTGACCATATTGATTTATATCTGTTTTGTAATTTGCTATCTCTCTTCCGCCTTTATCTGTATACAAATATAATTTAAATCTTGATAAATCATTTTTATCTGGTGCTAATACAAAACTTGCTATTCCATTTTTGTTATTGGCAATAATTATATCTTTTATATGTAATGATGTTCCTCCTGTCATTTCCATATTTGCTTCCCATTCATTTACAAGATACAAAATTCTCTTCTTACCATATAATTGTATATTTAAGCTTACATTTTCTTGTATATCTCTAATTGGATTATTTGCTAGAAAATTATCTGTTTTTTGGACATATATTGGATGTTTTTTTCTTAATAAATTCATATGTTCTTCAATTAAAGCTGCTCTTGATGCTGTAAGGTTTTCCTTTTTAAAACTTTGTGTCCCTTTATGATATATAAATGTATTATCACATAATACATTTGTGTACCCATGGTCTAGGGCTCTATAGCAAAAATCATTTTCTTCGCCATATCCTTTTCCAAATGTTTCATCATCAAATAAACCTACTTCTTTTATTACATCTCTTTTAATGTACATACAAAATCCATTTCCAGTTGTCAATTGTGGATATCTATTTTTTGATATTTCTTCTATCATTTTTGCATATTCTTCAAGTGACATATTTTCTGGTAAATCGTTGTCTACTCCAAAATTTGGTACTGATGCAATTGTTCCATTGTTTGTAAGCGGTGTTACTGTTGCTATATACTCATTTGAATATGCACATTTTTGTATTTTTTCTGTCCATCCCTCTGTAACTTCTGTATCGCTGTTTAACAAGATTACATCATTTCCTGAATATTGCATACCTTTATTTACTGTTTTTACAAATCCCATATTTTGTTCATTATCTAATACTACAATTTTTTTATCTGTATTTTCATTTTTATATTTTAATAGCATTGGTAATATTTTTTCATCTGGGCTTTTGTCATTTATTAATACAAGTGTATGTACTACTAAATCAGTATTTTTTATTACACTTTTTATACATTCTTCTGTAAATTCATATGCATTATAAATTGGTACTATTATATCTATTGGTTTCATAATTTCCTCTCTTTTTATACTAATATTTTTATTACACGTTTAAGCTTAATCCTGTATTCGTTTTACTTAAATTTGGACTAAAGAATATATCGCCTTTTTCGTACATATCATTCCATTTCTTTTGAATCTTTGTTTCTTCTGATGGTATTTTTTCAGCTTGTCCTAATTTTTTAACTTCAAAAGTAATTATTGGATTTATTACAATTTGTTTTCCAGAAGCTAACATTTTCAAACATGTATCTATGCTTTGTGCTAATCCTCTAAAATCACCTGTAAATCCGCCTGTTTGCATAAATATGTCTTTGTCTATCATTGCATATTTTACATATACACAAGATACATTATGGATTATTAATAATCTTTGCATATATGTTCCAACATCTTTTGGTGCACCTTTATATAGAAAATCTCCTGCTCCATTCATTCCTAGAATAATTCCGCTGTGTTCTACTTGTCCATTTTTATTGTATAATTTAGTTCCTACTATTCCAACATTTTTATCTTGGCAGATTCCAACTAAGTCTTCTATATATGTTGATTTATCAATTTTATTTAAGTTTTCATCAACTATCATAAAATACTTTCCTTCTGCCTGTATAACAGCTTCGTTATAATCTTTAAATACGTCATTTGTTGGTTTTATTACTTTTTTTACATTTTCTATATCTTTGCTTGAAATAACAAGTATTTCATAGTTTTTATAATTTGTATTATTATCTATTTTTCTAACTATTTTTTCTACATCATTTTCAAAGCAATTTCTTCCATCAACTATTATACTAACTTTTGGATTATCTTTTATAGCATATTTTATTTCATAGCTTCCTGGTGTTAATCCATCTGTAACTTCAACATCAGTATCTAAACTTCTTTTTATATGGTCTTTAATAACCTTTTTTCCAACTTCAAAAGCATATGGCTTTGAATCAGAATTTTGTGCTGTAGAATTTTTATGTGCTCTCCAATGATATAAAACCTTAGGAATATGAACTATGTGTTGTGTTAATTCAGATGCTCTTGCTACAATATCAAAATCTTGGCTTCCATCATATTCACTTCTAAATCCGTCTAATCTATCCATTAATTCTTTTTTAAATATACTAAAATGGCAGATATAATTTGCACTGTTTAATGTATATGGTGAAAAGTCTGGTTTAAAGAATACTCCATATCTAGGTCCTTTTGCTGTTTCTAATTTGTCTTCATCTGAATATAGAAATTCTACATCAGGATTTTCGTTTATTGCTTTTACAACTTCATATAAAGAAAATACTGGTAATAAATCATCGTGATCTAATAATCCTATAAAATCACCTGTTGCAAGTGTTAAAGCTTCATTTGTATTTCCTGAAATTCCTTTATTTTCGCCTATTATTTTGTATTTAATTCTATTGTCTTTTTTTGGATATTCTTGCATATATTTTATTGGCTCTGGCGAACCATCTGCTAAACATAATTCCCAATTAGAATAAGTTTGATTTTGTAAACTTTTTACTAATTCTTCAAAGAATTTTTGTGGTGTGTTATATACTGGAACAACTATACTAATTTTAGGTTGAATTTTAAACTTAGTATTTCTCTGTTCTTCTAATTCTTTTTTATTTGGTTCATTTGCATCTATCCATTTTTTATATATTCTTTCTTCTTCGCTATATTTTGCAAAAAATTTATTGTATATTTTTTTTGCTACTTCTCTTCTTTTTGATCCTTCTGGTAATATTTTTTTAATACACATAATTATACCTCTTTTTATTTTTTCATATTCAACATTCTTTCTAAATTAGTTATATATTCTTGTTTCTTTTCATTATCATGTTTTAAATCAGAATAATACTGTTCTAAGTTCTTTATATATTTATCTTTGTTGTTTATTTCTTCTAAATATGATTTATTTTCATTTATTAGATTATCGATTGCTTTTAAATTTTCTTTTTTATACATTGCATCATATATTTCCTCATCTAATATTCCTTCTCTTAACTTTTTATCAATTTCATTAAAGAATTCCTTATATTTTAAAATATTTAATCTTTCCAGCAATTCATCTAAATTTATTTTACGAACTAAATCATATGAATTAATAACTGACCTATATATTATAAATTCAACTGGTAAATATTCTTTTTCCCATTCTTGGTCAAAAAATATAAATTTTTTATCTATATAAAAGCAGTTTTTAGATATCATATCCCAATAAGCATTTTTCATATAATTTAAATTTTTCATTAAATCTTCATCTGTTCTAAAAGTCAATTTATCATTGCATTGTTCATATTTTAAAGAATTTTTCAACAATATATTTTTTAAATCATTTAAAATATTTACTATTGCATTTATATCATCAATTTTTTCATATAATACTTCATCTAAAGTTGTTTCGTTTTTTATTAATTTGCTATATATTTTTCCATCTTTTTCATAATCTAATATTTCTATATTTTCATCCTTAACATTATGAATTATATTTGTCATATTTGCAATATGTTTATTTGCCTCTTCATTTGCTGGCAATTTTTCTACAACATTATCTTTTATTATTGTCATAAGTTGATATTGTTCTTTTCTGCAATTATTGAAAGATATATATTTTATATCATTTTTACTTTCATAATTTGATGCCTCCATAAAATATGAATTTGCAAATATATCAAGCATTTCTGGTGAAGTTGATATTACTGTTTTTAATACATTTTTTTCATCGAACACCTTTATTTCATCTTCAGAAATATCAGGATTATATTTGTCAATTTGTCCTTTTCCAATTTTAAAATTTTTATTTATAATTAGCTCAGCTGTTCTGTAGTTTGGAAAAGCATAAAATATGTTATTAACATTCAAGTTATTATTTTCTATTTCATTTTCAATACAATTTATTGTTTTTATTTTGTTATTATCTTCCAGGCTTAAAACTCCATTCTGTCTGTTTATATCATATTTACTCCAATTATTAATTCCTAAACCATTATTTCCTATAATTAATATTTTGCCGGTATCATTTAACATGTTTTTAACTATCTTAATTATATTTTTATATCTTTCATATCCATATATTAAGATATAATCATATTTAAGGCTTTGTTCAATTTCTTCAATATCATTAATTACATTAACACTAATAAATTTTTTCCTTAATTCTTTTGTTATATAATTATTTATACCAATTTGAAGTATCGTTTTGTTATTATCAAAAGGATACCATTTGATTATATTTGAATTAAATTTTTCTAATTTATCTTGATTCACTTACGTTCCTCCATTTTAAAAAATCTTAATATTTTGAACTCCATTAAACGCTAAGTAATTTACCTTAACTTTTAAATCTTCCATCCATTTTCTAGTTTCTTTTGTTGTCCAAGGTCCATCATCTTCAGTTCCGTACATATTGTTTTCCCATATTCTTTGTGTTGTTGGCCACAAGCAAATTTCTGGTTTTACAATTTTATATAGCTCCTCTGTTGCTCCTGCTTGTCCATGATGTGCAACTTGAACAATATCAGCTCTTAGATTTTCACCTTGATTTTTTATTAATTTTTCACTACTTTCAGATCCTGTATCACCCAAAAACAAAATATCTTTCTGATTAACAGTAAATTTTATTACCATACTCGAATTATTTATAGCATTTGTTGTTATTTCAGGATTTTTGATTCCCAATATTTTAGCTGTTACATTATCAATTCTTATTATATCATTTATTTGTGGTTCTATGATTTTTTCTTTTATTCTTTCTTGTTCTATTACAGGAAAAAACATATCTATATCTTCTTGTCTTGATGGTTCATTTTCTATATACCACTGTTTATCATTTACAGACATGTATATTTTTTCGATGTCTATATTTTCATTTTGTGATATAATTTCAAATGCTCCTGCATGGTCTGAATGTGGATGTGTTATAAACCAAGCATCTACTTTACTTCCATTATCTACTATATATTTTTCTAATTGTTCTGCATCATCTGTTGTTCCACCATCAATTATTATTATTTTTTCATTTATTGTTTTTATTGCATATCCCATCATTTGTCTTGCTGAACACGGAGAAAATTCTGTTAATATTATATAATTATTTCTTCTTTTTATATAAAAAATACTAAATACTATGCATATTATTAATATTGTTATTATTGATATTTTTATAGACTTCTTTTTTTCTTTCATTTATACATTTATCCCCCTTTGAATATATAAAATTGATTTTTAATTTACAAAATTACATTTTTTTATTATAATTTTGTAACAGTAATATCAGAATCCAATCTATATAATCCAACGCAATCCTTATTTGATGTTATCTCTACCAATAGAGCATCATATTTTCTACTTAAGACTTCTAATTCTCCATTTGCATTAAAGTGTGTACAACTAAAAGACAATGTATATTTATTTGGCGCTAAACTCAATTTTTGTCTAAATTCTGCAATAGCAGTGTCACCTTTTTCAAACACACCAGTTACAATTTTTTCTTGAACTGTATTTGTTCCCATCATATCCAAGCCTTTAAAATCTTTTACTGTCATTGTAAATATTGGATCTGTCACATTATCATGGAATACAACTTTTGATTTTAATACAACTTCCTTATCATTTTCAATTGATGTTAAAATATTTCCATCTGTATCAAAAATACCAAAATCAATTAAATCTGCCTGTCCGTTTCCATATTCTATTATATTAGGATTTATTGTATAATTTTTCTTCCATTCACCTTGTGGGACATTAACAGCTTTTACATTTCTTATATCCTGCTCCTGTTTTAACTTTTCATTTTCTTCAAGTTTTTCTCTATCTTCGTCTAATTTAACAATTATTTTCTTATATTTTTCTACTCCACCTTTTACATCACCATCGTAAATTTTTTTACCACCATTTATAATTATTGCTCTAGTACAATTTCTTATAACATCTGTGACATTATGAGTAACAAAAAGTATAGTTTTACCCTTTTCTTTAAATTGTTCAAACTTTTTAAAACATTTTAATTGAAATGCCATATCTCCAACTGATAACACCTCATCAACAATTAAAATATCTGGATCAACATTTATTGCGCATGCAAATGCTAATCTTGCAAACATTCCTGAAGAATATGTTTTTACTGGTTGATATAAATGGTCCCCTATATCAGCAAAATCTATTATATCTTGTTTTGTTGCTTCAATTTGTTCATTTGTTAATCCCATTACTTGTCCATGTTGATATATGTTTTCAATTCCTGTTAATTCTGAATTAAATGCTGCTCCTAATTCAAGTAATGAACTTATTTTTCCATTAACTTTAATTTCACCACTCGTTGGTGTAACAACACCTGTTATCATTTTTAATAAAGTTGATTTTCCAGCTCCATTTTTTCCCAATATTCCAAGTACTTCGCCTTTTTTTAATTCTAGGTCAAGTCCATCAATCGCACTAAATGTTTCATGGTTTTTATAAAATGGCAATACTGCTTCTAATAATCTTGCTTTTTTACTTGTATACATTTTGTAATCTTTTTTTAAATTTTTAATTTCAATTATGTTTTCAGAATTTTCTTGTTTGGTCATTTTTTTCATTCCTTCCTTAGGGAGTAAAATTAATTATTTTTTTAATTCACAAATTTCTTTGTAAACTATAATCTCATTTTATCTTTTCTTTAAAAGTTTTAATATTTTATATCTCAATGCAAATACTGGTTTTCCTAACAATGGCATATTCATTATAACAAAGTTCATCATATAATATTTAAAATTTTCTGTTTTATATAATTTGTGATAAATATTCCATTTTCTAAAGTTAAAGTTTTTCTTTCTTTCTACCATTTTAAAATATTCATAAGCTTCTGTATTTAATTTTTGGATATCTTTCGGAAATCTATCATTATTTTCTACATATGTTCCAAATACTCCAAGTTTTACATTTATAAAATGTGTTCTTACCTGTTCTATTTTATCAAATCCATGAGATATTTTATTTGTACCAACTTGATTGTCTCCATGCTGTCTATATTTTATATATTTTTCAGGCATATATGCTAATCTTCCATATATTCCAACCATTAATCCAATCCAGTAATCATGAATCAAAAACCTGGAATATGTAGGTAATGGTAATATTTTTTCAATAAATTTCTTTTTAGATATTACTGTACAACCTGTAACACAATTATACAAATAGTTAACTTTATAGCTATTTATATATTTTTCTATTTTTTTATTTAATAACATAAAATCTCCAAATGATGGATATATAGTGTTTAAGTCTTGGTCAACTACCTCCAAGTCACCAAAAACCAAATCTGCATTTTTCCTTTTCAATGTTTCAACTGATTTTTCAACTTTCTCTTCAAGCCACACATCATCTTGGTCTGAAAGCATATAAAATTCACTTTTTACTTGTTTTAATAAAAATTCTATATTTTTTACAACTCCTAAATTTTGTGATTGAAGATATAAAATTATTCTTTTATCTTTTTCTGCATATTTCTTTAATATATCTGGTGTACTATCTTTAGAGCAATCGTCTGATATAATTAGATTAAAATTTTTATAAGTTTGATTTAATATACTTTCTATTTGTTCTGCTACATATTTCTCACCATTATAAGTAGCTAATAATATATCTACTTTTTCTTCCATTTTTCTATGTATGATATATTTATCATACTTTCCTCCCTTTTATAATACATCTGCAAAATCTTTTTTATTTTTCTTAAATACATGGTTTCCCCATGCAAACATTAATATTGTTACTACCCAAAATACAATTGTATATATTCCATGATTTGCTGTTATAATGTTTCCACCCATAAATGCTTGTCTAAACCCTGTTACTAAATATGTAAATGGCATATATTGCATTATTTTTAATAGTGTTTGATGATTTGCAAGTGTTGTTAAACTCCAAACAACTGGTGTTGCCCAGAAAAATAATTGCATTAATATTCCTAATAAATTTGAAAAATCTGGTACAAGTGTTGTTATTGCTGATGTTAATCTTGTAAATGCTATTATAAATGCATATGTAGCAAATACAATATATACTATAATTAATAAATTTGGCACAAACTTAAATAATATGCATACTATTGTTGCAACCGCAAGTAAAAATATTGATACAAAACAACTTCCTATTAATGCTATAACGGGAATTACATCAACTGGAAATATTACTTTTTTAACTAGATAGCTATAATTTCTAATTGAACCACTTGCACTCATTATACTATCATTTAAGCATTGCCATATTGCCATTCCAGGTAAAAACCATACAACATATGGTGCTCCACCTTCTCCTGGTGTTTGAAATATAAATTGAAATACAAATACATACATCATCATAAATACAAATGGTTGTAAAAAACCCCATATACTGCCTAAACTTGTACTTGCAAATCTATTTTTAAAATCACTTTTTCCTAATTTCCATACTATTTTTTTATTATCCCATAATGTTTTAAAAAAATCCATATTTTCTCTCCTATTCGCTATAAAAAATCTTCCTATATTTTATATTTAATTTGTTTTTTTGTCAATAAAAAAAGTAAAATAAGAGAGCCTTTTTCAAGCTCTCTATAACAAATTTATTACACTTTCAAAAATTTCTTTATCATCCAATTGATTACTTTTATTTTCATTTATAAAAATAATCATTTTATCATTATCTTCAAAATATTCATATGTTTGATATTTATCCATATTTTCAAAATTATAATCTAGAATTTCTCCTGTAATATCATCTACAATATAGCAAACACTATTAACGTCCAAAATATAAAGTTTATTTCCATTAATTATATTTATAATTTTTTTGTCATAATCATTTATTTTTTGATTATCAGATATTTTCAAGTATCCATCATCATTAATTTCATATTTTGATTTAAACAATCCTGTATCATTTAAATATTTTTTTATTTTTTCTCTACTATTTTTTTCTACCCAAATTCCATTGTTTGAAGGAATATTTTTCGAATATATATCATCTAGTTCTGAAGTTAATGGTTTACCATTTTTTATCATCCCGGTAAATGCAACCTTATATTTTAAACTAGGCTTAACCTGTAAAGTCTTTCTACCATCATATTCAGTTTCTACCTCATAAATATTGCTATCTCCAGTTTTTCCTGATTCTTGTTTTAATTCCTCAACATTAGTGTTTTCACTATATTCTATTTGATTTTTGTCAATATTAGTATAAATATTATTAATTGCAACAAAACCGTTACCATCGTATTTTTTATTATTATTTCTAGTCATTAAAAATATTATAAATACTACGATTATCATAATTGCTATACCAATAATTATTTGTTTTTTCTTCATATTATCGTATTCCTTTCTCAATGTCAAATATCATCAAAACTCACATCTTAAACTACATATTTCAAATATTTTATTTTACATATTTCTAAGCATAGAAAGCGTTGCATTAATATATCGTTGGCTAAATCTTTTGTCTAAAACTGATTGATGATTATTGACACCTGAATGTGGTAATTCAATTAATGCAGATTTTGCAGCACATCCATTTGCTCCTAAAGAATTTCTTGCCCAATTTATTAGGTAACCATCTCCATATCTTCCAATAGCAGAGCCATCGTTTTCTGGAAATTCATTTCTATAGAATGAGCACATTGTTGAATCTCCTATTAATTGTTGTGTCCATCCATGTAAATCAACTAACAATGTTTGACCATTTCTTGCTCTATTATTTACTAAAAAGTCTCTTAAATATTGTGATTCATATGCCTGGAATCCTTGTGTACCATTATAATTTCTACTATCTGTTCTTCTTGTATAATAACTTCCAACTTGCCAACATCTATTCAAATCTATTCCCTGTCCACCTGGTGCTTGACTAACTAATGTTGTTCTTCCCGGTCCATTGTGTGAATTTCCATGATTTAATCCATCTAGATTTATTCCTGGAAATATATAAATAGTCCATTTATCTGATAAATCATAATCATTGCTATTTAATAATTGTTGATAAAAATCATTTGCAATTTGTACTAATTCAGAGCCATCACGCCACCATAAATCTTCAAATCCATGTACTGCAAATGTTGCATAAAATACATTTGGGCCATTTCCCCATTTGTAATATTCCAAGTTGCTACCATTTGCATTTCCAACTGCTCTTAATCCTGTTACTCCGTATACACCTTTTGAATAGTTTATTTTATTTCTTACTGTAAATCTTCTTTCATATGATGATAATATTTTATTATTTTCATCTAAAAGTTTTACAAGTAATGTATGATTTCCTATTGAATATTTAGAATAATCAACATCCATTTCAAATCCTGGATTTTGATTGTTTTTACTTTCATCTCCAAAGCCCTTCATTGTATTTAGTACATCTTGTCTTTGCGTTCTTTTCATTGTACTTATATCTAGCGGAGTTTCATCAATAAATACTTGCAATTTTGTGTTTGACTGCGTTGTCATTGTCCATCCTTTTAACTTTCCAACTTCATTAGGAATTTGATTTATTGGTAGGTCAATATCCATAGCTGATTTATTATTTTCAAATTTAGGAACAATTTTTATTTTAATTGCCTCTATTCTTCTACACAATCCGACGGTTCCAGCAGTTTCACCATCATAGCACCATTCCTGCCATCCAACATTTTCAACATGTGCGCTATACATAATAGAATATTCTTCTGTCCCTTCAAGTTTAAATTTAATTGCTTCTATTCTATAGCATTGTCCTTGTGTTCCTGCAACTTCACCTTCATTTTTCCATCCTTGCCATCCTATTTCTTGCACATGTGCTTGATATTGTATTTTAACACCTTCTGGCATATTGATACCATTTACTTTTATTGCTTCCACTCTTAAGCATTGTCCTTGTGTTCCTGCAATTTCCGAATCTTTTTTTACGCCTTGCCATCCTATCTCTTGTACATGAGCCTGATATTGTACATGTATCTGTCTATCTATTTGTATGTTTTTTGTGTATGACTGTAATATCTTGCCTTCTTTGGTCAATAATTCCAATTTTAAAGAATGTTTACCTTCTTTAAGTGATGTAGTATCTATTTGAAAATCAAATCCCGGATTCTCATTTTCTTTTGCTGTTCCGACGCTTTGTTCTGATTTTATAATATCTTCTCTTTTTGTATAATTAATATTTGTAATTTCAGAATCATCTAATGTTGCTTTTAATGTTGTTCCTTCTACATTTGCCATTTTCCATCCAGAAATATTTATTATTTTTGTATCATTATAACATACATCTGGTATTGTAGATTCTACTTTCATTTTTCCTTTTTCTATTTTATTTGTAATTTTTATTTCTATAGCTTCTATTCTTTTACATTGCCCTGTTGTTCCAGCTATTTCACCATCATTCTTCCACTCTTGCCATCCTATATCTTCTATATGTGCCCTATAAGAAATACTATATTTTTCAGCATTTTCTAGTTTTATTTTTAATGCCTCTATTCTATAGCATTTTCCTTGTGTTCCAGCTATTTCACCATCTTTTACCCAATCTTGCCATCCAATTTCTTGCACATGTGCTTGATATTTTATAGATGCATTTGCTAAATTATTCAATTTTATTTTCATAGCTTCGACTCTTAAACATCTTCCAGTTGTCCCTGCTAATTCTCCATCTTTTTTTGAAAAGTCACTTTCCCAGCCAATGTCCTGGATATGTGTACTATATACAACACTTGGCTTTACTTCTTCAGTTTGATCATTTTTTTGTTCTTTCAAATCTTTATCTATATCTTTGGCATATTGATTTCCCATACAACCTAATACAAGTGCAATCATTAATATACTTGACGATATCATTCTAAACAACTTTTCATTTTTAAAAATTTTCATTTGTTTTCCCCCTTATATTTATATATTTTTTACCTATATATCAGTAAAATTATATACATTTTATAATATGTGATTTTACATACAAATTAGTTTTTGTATATGTTTTGCATAAAAAATTTATGTAATTGAAAAAATCAAATAACTAATTAACGGAAAATGTAAAATCATAATCTCTTTATATTTTCTTTTTTTCATTCCTTTAAAAGATAAATATTTAAAATATTTATGTATTGGAAAATATAGAACCTTTGACTTTTGAGCATTTTTAAAATAATTTATTACCTTTTTTTCTTGGTCTTGTTGTTTATTAAAATTATCTTTTTTCGTTCTTATTATTTCTTCAGAATGAATTTTTATATATTCATTGATTCTGTTTCTATAGTCTTCGCACATCAATACTCCTGCCAAATAAGTTTCTGTAATAGCTCTATGTCTATATTTCAAATAAGATTTATAACCTTTTCCATTTTTTTCTTTCCATATTTTCACATTTTGTTTAAAACTTCTACCTCCAAAAGCATTGTTTCCATGAAGTCTATATCCAAATAATGGCTTATCTATACAATAAACTCCATTTAATGCATTTGCAATGTATAGTGAATGCCAGTCATGAGCCATTGTATTTTCTGTAAAGGGAATCATTAAGTCTTTTACACTTTTGGTAAATAATTGACTACATCCAATTGCAATATGCCTAGAAAATGGTAAAATTTCTTTTTGATATTTTTCGTTTAGTATTGGCATATTTTTATATCTTAAATAGCTTTCATGCAATACTTTTCCATTTTCATCAATTTGTTTTGCATCACAATAAACTAAATCTACATTTTTTTCTTTTAATATTTTTAAACTTTCCTCTATTTTATTTGGATACCATATATCGTCATGATCACTAAAAGCTATATAATCTGCTGTTGATTTTGTTAATACAAATTCAAAGTTTTTTGTGTATCCAAGATTTTGTGGCTGAAAATATATTTGTATTCTATTATCCTTTTGTTCATATTCTTTTAATACTTCTTTCACTTCTTCTTTTGTAGAGCAGTCGTCTGATATTATTAATTTAAAATCTTTATATGTTTGGTTTAATATGCTATCTATTTGCATTTTTAAGTATTCAATTTTGCTATTATATGTTGTTAATAATATATCTACTTTTTCTTCCATTTTTTCACTCACTTTTTACATTTTAATCCAACAATATTTTACACTTTTTTGTTTTTTTTATCAATACTTTAGCTATGTTTTTTACAAAAAATATTAATATATCAATATTTATAATAATTAATACTTATATTTTACTGAACTGTAACACATTATTCTACTGCATAATATTTTGACCAATGATTATCCCATATTAAATAATCACTTGAGTCTCCACCAATTATTTCACCAGTTGTGCAGTCTACAAAATAGCTATATTGTCCCTTTTGTGTTCTTTCAGCTAGATTTTCAAATTCATTTTTATTTTCATCATTTTTTTCTGCATAATTAAATACTACAACCCAAACTCTTCTTACTCTATTATCAGTTTTATATAAATATCTTTCATTGTCTGGTACTTCCACCTGCATCATTGGTTTATAATAATCATCTGTATATTTTAATCTTGCATACGCATCACCATTCATTTTTTCAATTCTAAGTTCTGCATCTGTTTTTATAATGTCTTTTGTTTCGACTTTTCTATCTTCATTTTTTGCAATTTCTATCGCTTGCTCTTTTGTTATTTCCATTGGATTATTTTCAAATTTATTATTTAAAACTCTATAGTTATATAAATGTTTATCTTTTGCAAAAAAATCTATTTCTATTGTTTCATACCTATTGATTAATCCATCATAAACTTTACTAAATTGTGCAAAAAATTCATAACCTGAATTACCGTTGCCTTCTCCTTTTTTATCATTTGCACGTAATGAAACTAATTTATATTCTTCTTCTTTATATCCAAATTGATTATAAAAATATTTTGCAACTTCTATCGCTTCTTTTCTTGTAATTGTGTGTTTTTCCCATTCGTTATTATAATCACCAAAGATTAAGCTTTCAAATTCTGATGTTATCGCATTTATTGATACTATCCATTTATTATTAGTTTTAAAGCAATATGAATCCAACATTTTTTCCTGGCTTGGCACATCTATTGTTTCAGTTATTTCTTCATTTAAAAAACCTATTTCTTTCAATTTATCTTTTGCTATTTCTTTTGCTTGTTCTTCTGTAATATATTGTTTTTCTTCAGTTGATTCTTGCTGCGCTTCTTCTACACTAATTCTTTCTGGATCTTTCCAAATTTTTTGATACAATTCATGTCCTGCAAAACTAACTCCACCAGCTACTAATATTCCTGCACATGCTGTTGCACATATTTTTGCAAATTCAAATATTTTATTTTTGTTTTTTATTTTTTTATATAATGCACCTTGTATTGTCTGTGTAAATTTTAATGGAACATTTTTATCTTCATTAAATTTTGATTCTATCTTTTTATCTAACTCATCCATATTAATTTTCCTCCTCTAGATATCTTCTCAACTTCTTTTTAGCTCTTGATAATTTCGTTTTAATGGTATTTTCATTTTTGTTTAAAATTTTTGATATTTCCTTTGTTGTATATCTTTCTAGATAATACAAAGTGATTATTATTCTTTCAGCATATTCTAATTTTGAAATTATTATATAAAAATCTATATCTGTTTGTATTTCGTTTTCTTTTATTTGATTTTCTAAATTATTGTATTCATATGATATATTTTCTTTTTTATTTTTTCTATATTGTTTATTACATTTATTTATCAATATTTTTATTATCCATGTTTTAAAGTATTGATTATGTTTTAGTTTTTTTATTTCTTTATATGCTTCTATCATTGTTTCTTGTACTGCTTCATTTATGTCGTCTTCATTGTATAATCTTGTTTTTGCAATTTTATATAATTCACTTTGTATATCTAATATTAGTCCGAGTAAATGCTTGTTTATCTCCTTCTTTAGCTTTTTCTATTAATCCTTCCATTTGCTTCCTCCATTTTCAAACGTTTGATATCTATTAGAGTTTTTATTTTTAGTAAAAAGTTTCAATTTTATTATATTTTTTCATAAACATTTTTAAAACTGTTGATTATTAACATAATTTATGCTAATATATTAACATATCGAGTATATGCTCTCTTAGTAACTATTAACAAGTAACTGGAGGGCAAAACCTCCAGCACAATTTAGGAGGTAACATTATGTGTGATACGTATCAATTCAGATTCGGATGTGACGAAAAACAACTTTCAAGAATCTTTAAAGATTCAGAAATTTCAAGGGCTTTTGAAACCGCTTTTATGGAGAATTACTGGCTTTTATTAAATCGTTTAAGAGAATATAAAGATTTTATACAATCCCAAAATGTTCCTAACAAAGATGGTACATTACCTTTTAATTTTGATAACTTAGATGAAGATATAATAATCCAGAATTTCAAGCAGCGTTTACAGGTCCATATCTTGCATCTTGCAATTAATGATATTTTTTCATCAAAGTTAAGTATTAGGAACAATATCCTAGAAAGACTCAATGTCAATTTTATTAAAGATAATATTTTAAGTGAACGTCTATTATTTTCATTTAATGAATCAGTTGGTGTATTAAATCCTAGCACAGGTGTTTATTGCAAAGGCGATGTTCCTGATGAATTCATATCTGAATTTTTACAAAAGTAACATTAAAGGTAGATATAATGATAATTCTTATATCTACCTTTTCACTCATTGTTTTTTCAAACTATTTTACTAATCTCAAAGTTTCTTTAGCTATCATTAATTCTTCATTTGTAGGAATAACATAAACTTTAATTGTTGAATCAGGTGTAGAAACAACTCTTTCTTCCCCTCTCATATTATTAGCATCAACATCTAATTTAACACCCATAAATTCTAGTTTTTCACAAATTCCTTTACGGATATTAATTTGATTTTCACCAATTCCACCTGTAAATATAATGTAATCAACACCATTCATTGCAACTGCATATTTTGCAACATAACTTGCAATTGTATAATTAAAGTTTTCAACTGCAATTCTAGCATCTGGTTGTCCTTCATTTGAAGCAATTTCTATTTCTCTAAAATCAGGAACTAAGTTTGACATACCAGAAAGTCCTGATTTTTTATTTAGTAAGTCTTCCATTTGTGCAGGTGTTAAATTTTCTTTTTTCATTATATATGTTACAACTGATGGGTCTAAATCTCCACTTCTTGTAACCATTGGAAGTCCACCAAGTGGTGTTAATCCCATACTTGTATCTACTGATTTTCCATCTTTTATAGCACATATACTTGAACCTTGTCCTAAGTGACATGTTACAATTTTTGTACC
Source organism: uncultured Clostridia bacterium (assembly GCA_934122385.1). GTDB lineage: Bacteria > Bacillota > Clostridia > TANB77 > CAG-508 > CAG-269. The sequence continues at coordinate 57,175 of CAKOWP010000002.1, forward strand.
TTCTAATGATTTGTTTTCAATCTCAGCAAGTCTTTGTGATACAAACATATGCGATGTTCCATGGAATCCATATTTTCTTACACCGTATTTTTTATAATATTCATATGGTATTGGGTAAATAAATTTATCTTTTGGCATTGTTTGATGGAATGCTGTATCAAATACTCCTACCATTGGTTTTCCAGGCATAACTTCTTGACACGCCTTTATTCCTAATATACAAGCTGGGTTGTGTAAAGGTGCTAAGTCTGTATATTCTTCTAGAACTTTTACAACATTGTCATCAATTACAACTGATTCTGCAATTTTTTCTCCACCATGAACTAATCTGTGTCCAATCGCATTTATCTCATCTAAGCTATCTATTACTTTATATTCTGGATTTGTAAATTGTTTTAATGTGAAGTCTATTGCTTCTGAATGATTATATGCTGGATTTTTTATTTCTATTTTTTTTCCATTTACTTTGTGTGTTATAAATGCTTCTGCTTCTCCTATTCTTTCATATTTTCCAGAAGCCATTACTTCTTCTGTCTCCATGTTAATTAATTGATATTTTAGTGATGAACTACCACAGTTTAATACTAATATTTTCATTTTTATACTCTCTTTCTTTTGAGTCAACCAATGGGGACGTTGATAAATTGGTTTATCTTTTTAATCATTAGTTTACTCTTAATTTTCAAATTTTTAAAATCAAAGTTTTAAGAAGGGCTGTCCCATTATCCCTAAAATTCGGGATTTTAAGGAACGTCCCTAAATCCCACTTGTTTCATTGTTTCTCTTGCTATCATTAATTCTTCATTTGTTGGAACAACATAGACTTTTACTTTTGAGTCTTCAGCTGATATCTCAACTTCTTCGCCTCTTATTTTATTTTTTTCATCATCAATTTTTACTCCAAAAAATTCTAATTGTTCACAAATCGCTTTTCTAGATAATGGACCTTTTTCTCCAACACCAGCTGTAAATGTAAGCACATCAATTCCACTCATAGCCACTGCACATTTTGCTACATATGCTGCTGTTAAATAATGATATATATCTAAAGCTAATTGGGCATGTGTTCCACCTGCTTGAGCTTCTATTTCTATATCTCTAAAATCAACAGATACACCTCTAGATGCACCGTAAACTCCAGATTTTTTATTTAATATATCTTCCATTTCTTGTGGTGTAAGATTTTCTTTTTTCATTATATAAGTCACAACTGATGGATCTAAATCTCCACTTCTTGTTCCCATTGGTATTCCACCAAGTGGTGTAAGTCCCATACTTGTTTCTACAGATTTACCATTTTGAATAGCGCATACACTTGCTCCTTGTCCTAAATGGCAATTTACTATTTTCAAATCTTTAATATCTTTTCCCATCATTTCTGCAACTCTATATGCAACATATTCATGTGATGTTCCATGAGCTCCATATTTTCTAATTCCATATTTCTTATAATATTCATATGGTATTGGATAAATATATCTTTCCTTTGGAATTGATTGATGAAATGCTGTATCAAATACTGCAACCATTGGAATATTTGGAGCTATTTTTTTACATGCATTTATTCCTAAAATAGCAGCTGGATTGTGCAATGGTGCTAAATCACTGCATTTTTTTATTTCTTCAATGACTTCATCTGTAATAAGAACTGGCTTAGAATATTTTTCTCCGCCTTGAACAACTCTATGTCCAATTCCGCCTAACTCATCTAAAGTTTTAATAACGCCATAATGGTCATTTGTTAATCTATCAAAAACAAATTCTAAAGCTTGTTCATGATTTTCAACATGTTTTTCAAATTTGTGTTTTAAGCCATTTACTTTATGTGTTAAAAATGAATTTTGTTGTCCTATTCTTTCAAAATATCCTTTTACCAACATTTCTTCTGTGTCCATATCAATTACTTGATATTTTAATGATGAACTTCCTGAATTTAAAACTAATATTTTCATAGAAGACCTCCTTTAATTTTATTATTTTGTCTCTTTGGGGACGGTTCTGTTTGAGACATCCGGTTCCTTTTGAGACATTTAATTTTGTGCTTGAACAGCCGTTATTGCAATAACACCTGCTATATCTTGATAGCTACATCCTCTTGATAAGTCATTTACAGGTTTTGCAATTCCTTGGCATAGCGGTCCATATGCTTCGGCTTTTGCAAGTCTTTGAACTAATTTATATCCAATATTTCCAGCGTCTAAATCTGGGAATATTAAAACATTAGCTTCTCCAGCAACTTTACTATCTGGCGCTTTAGATTTAGCAACTTCTGGTATTATAGCCGCATCTAATTGTAGCTCTCCATCTGCTTTTAGTTCTGGCTCTTTTTCTTTTAATAATTTAGTTGCATCAATAACTTTTTGTGTTAATTCTGATTTTGCACTTCCCATTGTTGAATATGAAAGCATCGCAACTTTTGGTTCTTCGCCAACTAATTGTTTAAAGCTTTTACTTGAAGATATTGCTATTTCTGATAATTCTTCTGGATTTGGATTTGCATTTAACCCTGAATCTCCAAATATAAATGTTCCATTTGAACCATATTCACAGTCTGGAACTACCATAACAAAGAATGCTGAAACTAATCTTGTGTCTGGTGCTGTTTTTAAAATTTGAAGTGCAGGTCTTAATGTATCAGCTGTTGAATGTGCTGCACCTGAGACCAAACCATCTGCCTTTGTTTCTTCATCTTTTACCATTAGCATTCCAAAATATACTGGATTCAAAGTAATTTCTTTTGCTTGTTCTATTGTCATACCTTTATGTTTTCTTAATTCATATAATAGATTTGCATATTTTTCGTAATCTGGTGATGTTTGTGGTTCTATTATTTTTGCACCTTCAATATTTACATTATTTGCTTCAGCTTTTTCTTTGATTTCTTTTTCATTTCCTACTAAAATTATATTTGCATATTTTTCTTTTAGTGCTATTTCTGTTGCTTTTAGTGTTCGTATGTCTTCTGCTTCTGGTAGTACTATTGTTTTTATTTCTTGTCTTGCTCTTTCTTTTATTGATTCTATAAAGTTCATTTTCGTTTCCTTTCTCTTCACTTCGTTTCGTTCATCATAAAATGAAAATTTACAATTTTCATTTTACAAATCTCTCGCTTTGCTCGTTCATCGTCATCCAAATTTTTATGCTTTTATTATATCTATAAATTATAAAAAGTACAAGCCTTTTTACAAAACTTGTACTTTTTGTTTTTTATTCCAAATACTTCTTCAAAAACTTACCAGTAAAACTCTGTTCATTCTTACAAATCTGTTCTGGTGTACCAACAGCAACAACCTGTCCTCCACCATCTCCACCTTCTGGGCCTAAATCAATAATATGATCACAAGTTTTTATTAGGTCAAGATTATGTTCAATAACAATAATTGTATTTCCAGTATCAACTAATCTTTGTAAAATATCAACTAGTCTATGAACATCAGCAATGTGAAGACCTGTAGTTGGTTCATCTAAAATATACAAAGTTTTTCCTGTTGCTCTTTTTGAAAGTTCTGTTGCAAGTTTAACTCTTTGAGCCTCACCACCTGATAGTGTTGTTGATGGTTGTCCTAACTTGATATATCCTAAGCCTACATCATATAAAGTTTGAATTTTTTGTTTTATTTTTGGTATTTTATCAAAAAACTCTAATGCTTCTTCAACTGTCATATCAAGTACATCTGCTATGTTTTTACCTTTATATTTAACTTCTAGTGTTTCTCTATTATATCTCTTTCCTTTACACACTTCACATGGTACATATACATCTGGTAAGAAATGCATTTCTATTTTGTGAACTCCGTCGCCGTTACAGCTTTCGCATCTTCCACCTGCTACATTAAAGCTGAATCTTCCTTTTTCAAATCCACGCAATTTGGCTTCATTTGTTCCTGCAAAAATATCTCTAATTAAGTCAAATACTCCTGTATATGTTGCAGGATTTGAACGAGGTGTTCTTCCTATTGGTGATTGGTCTATGTTTATTATTTTGTCTATATTTTCTAATCCTTTAACCTCTTTACATTTTCCTGGTTTTTCTGATGAACCATTTAGTTCTTTTGCAATTGTTTTATATAATACTTCATTTACAAGTGTTGATTTTCCTGAACCAGAGACACCTGTAACACATGTAAATACACCAAGTGGGAATTTAACACTTATGTTCTTTAGGTTGTTTTCTGTTGCATTTTTTACTTCAATAGCTTTTGATTTAACAACTTTTCTTCTTTTTTTAGGAACTTCTATTTTCTTTCTACCACTTAAATATTGACCTGTAACAGAATCTTTTACTAATTTTACTTCTTCTGCTGTACCTTGTGCCATAACATTTCCGCCATGAACACCTGCACCTGGACCAATATCAATAATTTGGTCTGCTGCATACATTGTATCTTCATCATGTTCTACAATTAATAAAGTATTTCCTAAGTCTCTCAATTTTTTAAGTGTTGCAATTAATTTGTCATTATCTCTTTGATGTAGTCCTATACTTGGTTCGTCCAAAATATACATAACACCTGTAAGTCCTGAACCTATTTGAGTTGCCAAACGAATACGTTGTGCTTCTCCCCCTGATAGTGTTCCAGCACTTCTTGAAAGTGTTAAATATTCAAGTCCTACATCTATTAAAAATTGAAGTCTTTTATTGATTTCTTTTAAAATCATGTCTGCAATCATTGCTTCTTTTTCTGTTAATTTTAATGTACCCAAAAATTCTTTTAAAGCTTTGATTGACATATCTGTAACTTCATTTATATTTTTACCATTTATTTTGATACATAATATTTCTTTCTTTAAACGTGCTCCATTACAAGTATGGCAATGAGAATTTGTCATATACATCTCATAAAATGCTCTCATTCCTTGTGATTTTGTTTCACTATGACGTCTGTCAAGTGTTGGCAAAACTCCCTCAAATGGTGCAGTAAACTTTCTTACACCAGCAGCAGATGAATATTCAAAATCAATTTTTTCGTCACCTGTACCATATAAGATTTTTTCCATAAACCATCGTGGTAATTTCTTAATTGGAACTCCTTTTATTTCAACACCATAATGTTTTCCAATGCTTTCAAAATACATTTTAGCCATTGTGTCGCCCTTTTTCATTGTACTTGAGCCAAACGCTTTTATACCATCATATAATGTTTTGTTTTTATCTGGAACTATTAAGTCTTCATCCATTTTCATCAAATATCCTATACCCATACAAGTAGGACAAGCACCATATGGATTATTAAATGAAAACATTCTTGGAGTGATTTCTGGAAAACTGAAACCGCAGTCAGGACACGCATAATTTGAGCTGTATAAAACTGTTTTATTTTCCTCTTTTGTTATAACATTTACTAGCACCAAATTATCAGCATGTTTCAAAGCAATTTCAACAGACTCTGTAAGTCTACTTCTTATTTCTGGTTTTACAACTAATCTGTCTACAACTAATTCAATTTCGTGTTTTTTATTTTTATCTAATTTTATTTCATCTGATAAATCATAAACTTCGCCATCAATTCTTGCTCTTACAAATCCGTCTTTTTGATATCCTTCTAATTGTTTTACAAATTCACCTTTTCTACTTCTTACAACTGGTGCCAAAATTTGTATTTTTGTACCTTCCTCAAGTTCCATAATATTATCAATAATTTGGTCAATTGATTGTTTTTCAATTTTTTTACCACAATTTGGACAATATGGTACCCCTATATTTGCATACAATAAACGAATGTAATCATATATTTCTGTTACTGTTCCAACTGTTGAACGTGGATTTTTTGATGTTGTTTTTTGGTCTATTGATATTGCAGGTGATAGTCCTTCAATTGACTCAACATCTGGTTTTTCCATTATTCCTAGGAATTGTCTTGCATATGAAGATAAGCTCTCAACATATCTTCTTTGACCTTCTGCATACAATGTGTCAAATGCTAATGAAGATTTACCTGAGCCTGAAAGTCCTGTTATTACTACCATTTTATCTCTTGGAATTTCTAGATTTATATTTTTTAAGTTATGCTCTTTTGCGCCTTTTATTATTATTTTATCATTCATTTTTATTCCCCCATTTTTTTGTCTCTTTGGGGACGGTTCTGTTTGAGACATCGGTTCCAAAAGAGACATTCTCCAAATCCTTGCGTAAGTAAGATTTTAAAATATCACTATTTTATAAAAATGTCTCAAACAGAACCGTCCCCAAAGAGACATTTTTATTATACTATAATTTCGAGGTAAAAACAAGAGTTTGGTAAAAACTTTTCTTGGCAAATTTTAAAAAATATGTTATAATATCTCCACACAAAATTTTTTGTTAACTATTCAAACAACATCTATGGAGGAAAATTATATGAGCAAAAACAATTACGAAACTTATGCTGAAAAGAAACAAAAAGAAATACTTTCATCAACATGCACACTCGAACATGCAATATCTGTTTTAAAATCAAAAAAAGAGTATTGCAGCAAAAGTTGTTATGAAGCTTCATGTGAGATGGTGTCAACTCTGTTTGGATTATCTTATAACGAGATAGATCATGCCGTAGAAGGCCAAGAATATTGGATAGTTTAAAAGTAAAAAGGACCACAAATTGTGGTTCTTTTTTCCTTGATTTTTCAGCAATTTTGTAAAACATTTTAAAACAAGAATCTACTTTTCTTTTGCTATTTTATCTATTTCTGCTTTATTTAATCCAGTAATCTCTATTATTTCTTTTTTTGATGTATTTTTGCTTAATAATTTTTTTGCAATTTCTATGCTTTTTTCTTTAATCCCTTCAGTTTTCCCTTCTATTTTTCCTTCTTTTCTTCCCATATCAATATACATCTTATTTTCTCTTCTTATCATATCAACCACTGCTAACACTTCTTTTCCCCTCCCTTCTTCTATTTTATTTACTAATCTTTCTACTTCATCATCTCCTAGCTTTTCTTTAAATACTATTTTTATTATTCTAATTAATACATCTTTATCTTCCTCTTTTGTTCTTTCTATTACTTTTTCTAATGTTTCTACTGTTTCCTCTGTGTTTTTACTTTTTTCAATTAGCATCATTTTTGTTATAAATGTATCGTCTTCTAGTAATTCCTTTTCTGTTAAATTATTAACATCTATTAAATTGTATTTTCCAACATCTTCTTTTATATTTCTTAATGTTTCTTGACTTTTTTGCAAATATTCTGCTGCATTCCATTTTCTATTTCCGGTATATAACACTATTGAAATTACTAATGGTAGTTTATAATTTTTAGTTTTAATTTTATTCATATCAATTGCACTTTTCATTATTGCTACTTCATATTCTAATATTCTAAATGGCATTGAATAATCAATTTTCGTTTGATGTTCTATTAAGAAAAATATGTTTTTGTCTTTCATTTTGTATACTATATCTGCTTCTCTATTTTGAAATACTTTATTTACAAAACTATTTTTATATTTTTCTATGTCTTTTATTTCTATTTTTGCATTTATTGCTTTATTTATTATTAAAGCTGCATTTTCTTTTTTATCTAATATTGTTCTAAATATTTTATCATGCTCTTGATTTATTTCTTTCTCCTGAATATTTGTTTTTGAACTCATTCTTTCATATTTTGCTTTTGATTCTTGTAATTCAGCACAATAATTCTGATTATTATTTTCATCAATTATTTCCCAAAGTTTTTCAAATATTGGTTTATATTTTATATATTCTTTGTATGTAAACTTTTCTATATTGATTTCATCTCCTTCATTATAATATTTATTTTTGTCTTTGTCAACATTTATTTATAAGTTTATATATGTTTTTTAATCACCTACTTTCATATTTTGTTTTTAATTCATTTTGGATTTTTTCTTTGATTTTTAAATCTTTGAATTAATTGATTTGAATAAAATTAAAGTACATTTATAATACAACAAAATGCCGAACTTTGCAACATTTTTTCATCGCAAAATTCGACATTTTTCATATAATAAGAAAGATAAAATTTACAGCAATTACTGAAAAATATATTTTTTGTATCTAATAACTTTTATGCCTACACATTTCCTAAAATATTGTTTTTAGCACTCTTAAGTAATTCGCCGACAGCTTTCCAAATCATATCTTTAGTCTCGTTATCAATATTTTTATAAGAAGCCATCATAGTTCTAGCACTTGAAAACCAATTAGTTCTTAATTCTTTCATAGTCTGAGCATCTGTTGTATTCAAAATATCAAAAACAACATCTATAACTTGCTCTCTTTTTTCAGGTTCAACATTTTCAAGCCAATTTTTAATTGTTTTATCAACAAATTCACTTCCATTTGTAACTTCTTCCAAAGTAACAAATTCAGTACCAATAACTTGCCAACTGTACAAATCATGTTGCATTATTCCTTTTTGAACACTCTCTACAACAGTATATTTTTCCCTATGATTCATCAATCGTCCTATAACAGAAGACTGTGGAATATATGTATGAACTTTTTTTATCATATCTTGATATTCTGGAGTTTCTATTACATCATCACAAAATCCAGGTCCATCGTCATTATATACATTGATTATTCTATCTTTTATTTCTTGATTAACAAATGTTGCAGCATACACCGCAATGTTTCCACCTTTTGAGTGTCCGCCAATTCTTATTTTTTTATCTGGATATTCTTTTGCTATCATTTCAAGATATTTTTTTGCTGATAATTGTGATGCTATGTGACTTTTGAAGCTCATATTAAAATCTTCTTTCCAACCAACTATCGTATTGTCTGTTCCTCTATATGATACAAATATTGTATCATCTGGCATAAATACTGTTATTGCTGAAAATTGCTTTTCCTGTTCTACATCAATTTTATTAACATATTTTGTAGCTAACATCTCTCCAAATCTTTTTGAGTCACCCATTAATGGAAATAAATCCACATCGTCTTTCCATAAAATTGGAAGTTTGCTTACATCTTGTTTTTTAAATCTTTCTCCAAGTTCTTTTATTGTTACTACTTCATCTTCTTTTATTATATTGTCAAATGGAAAATATGAAAATCTTGATAATATTAAGTTGTCTATTTCATTAAATTCGGACTGCTCTAAGTTCAAGTCTCCTCTCCATTTAACGTAATCACATACATTTGCCATATTTACTACCTCTCCTTTCTTTCAGAGGACAAAATTTGAATACGAAATATATTTCATAATTATTATTAACTTTCTCTTGTCCAATATCTTTCTTTGTTTATTTTAAAACATTTTATAAAAAAAGTAAAGAGTTGATTTAACACCAAAACTCGTGATATAATAGCAACAAAACAAATGAAAGGACTGATTACAATGGCATTTGATGGAATTGTAACAAAAGCAATAGTAACTGAATTATCAGAACTCACAGGAGCTCGAATTGATAAAGTTTTTGAACCAACTAAAAATGAAATAATATTAGGGCTATATTCAGAAAAGAAAAATTATGCCTTAGATATATGTATAGAATCACAAAATTGTAGAATAAATTTAACAACAAATACAAAACCAAACCCACAAATTGCACCTAATTTTTGTATGTTGTTAAGAAAAAATTTAATAGGTCTAAAATTAAAAAATTTAATAACTTTCGATCTAGAAAGGCTTGTTGTCTTAGAATTTGAAGGTTTTGATGATGTTGACGATATAATTTCAAAAAAATTAATTATAGAATTAATGGGAAAACATAGTAATATCATTTTACTTGATGACAATAATATCATAATTGATAGTATGAGACATATAAGAGAACTTGACGAAAATTTTAGGGATATTTTGCCACATACAAAATATTCATTTCCTACATCAAATAAAAAAAGCTTTCTTGAATTACGTGATTTTGAAGAATTTTCAAATTGTATAAGTTGTACAAATATTGAAGATTTACCATTGCAGATTTCAAATACTTTTAATGGTATTTCCAAAAACTTTATTTCTGCAATTATCAGACATTTAAAAATCACAGAAATTAATACAACAAACCTACAAAAAATTTATGATTACATTACTACTACAATAAATAATATTGGAACTGATAATTTATCTTTTGAAAACATAAAAAACAAAGATGGAATTATAAAGGACTATTTCTTGATACCTGAAAAAACATCTGATGAACCTTTTAAATTGAACTTTTTTGTAGACGATTTTTACTATAATAAAGAAACATCAGAAACCTTTAAAAATCACAGAAATTCTCTTCTAAAATTAATTTTGGATACTCTAAAAAAATATAAAAAGAGACTTTACAATATAGACGAGAAATTAAAAGAATGTGAAGATATGGATACATATAGAATTTATGGAGAGCTTATAACTGCTAACTTATATAGAATTTCTAATAGAAATTTATCTGAAATCGAGTTAGAAAATTATTATGATAATAACAATAAAATCACAATTAAACTTGATAAGCGTTTTTTACCTAGTATAAATGCAAAAAGATTTTTTAAAAAATATTCTAAGTTAAAAAATGCTTTAGCTATCGTTTCAGAACAAAAAGAAGATACCTTAAAAGAACTTGATTACATAGAAAGTGTTGTTTATGAATTAGAAAGTTGTTCTACAATTGAAGAAGTTGGTGCAATTTTCGAGGAAATTTCTGAAAATGATATTTTTAAAGATAAAAAAGAACTAAACACTTCTAAGAAAAGCAAAATAAAAAGATCTAAATTTACTAAAAACAAAACTGTTTCTTTTACCCCTCTAAAATATACTGTTGATGGTTATACTGTTTTGGTTGGTAGAAATAATAAAGAAAATGATTATTTAACTTTGAAATATGCAAACAAGTCAGATATTTGGTTTCATACTAAAGATTTTCATGGAAGCCATACTATTTTAAAAATTGATAACAGTTTGCCTATTCCAAATGATAATGTTTTAGTTGAAGTTGCTAAAATTGCTGCTCAACATAGCAAAGCAAAAAATTCTTCTAATGTTCCTGTTGATTATTGTGAAGTTAAATATGTTAAAAAACCTTCTGGTTCTAAGCCTGGAATGGTAATTTACTCCAACAATAAAACCTTGAATGTTAATCCTTAAAAAAAGCGGAATTATATCCGCTTTTTATTTTACTATTTTTCCTTTTAAATCATAATTAGTAACATCAGTTATTTTGCAATTAACAAAATTATTCAAAATCTCATTAACATCAAAAGAACCATCATTTTCTATGTATACCAAGCCATCTTCCTCCGGAACATCTTGCATTGTTCTACCAACAAAATATTTACCATCAAAAGACATATCTTCAACTAAAACTTTATAAGTTTTTCCAACTTTATTTTCTAAAACCTGTTTTGATATTTTTTGTTGTTCTGCCATTATTTTGTTATATCTTGCTTTTTTAGTGTTTCCATGTATTTGTTCTGGAAGTCTTGCAGCTGGTGTTCCCTCTTCTTTTGAATATTTAAATACTCCCAATTTATCAAATTTTGCAGTTTTAACAAATTCCAAAAGTTCTTCAAAATTTTCATTTGTTTCTCCTGGGAATCCAACTATTAAACTTGTTCTTAATGTAACATCTGGTATTTGTTTTCTTATTTTTTCTATTATACCTGTGATATTTTCTTTGCTAGTTCTTCTATTCATTTTCTTTAATATTGGATTTGATATATGTTGAATTGGAATATCAAAATATTTTGCTATTTTGCTATTATTTGCAACTGTTTTTATCAATTCGTCTGTAATTCCTTCTGGATAAGAATATAAAAATCTAATCCATTCAATTCCATCTATTTTACTTAATTTTTCTAATAATTCAGCTAATTTGCTTTCACCATAAATATCAACACCATATTTTGTTGTATCTTGTGCAATAACTATTAATTCTTTTATTCCTTTTTTGGCAAGCATTTTAGCTTCATTCAATATCTCGTCCATTTCTCTGCTAACAAATGGGCCCCTTATATACGGAATAGCACAATATGTACATTTATTGCTACATCCTTCCCCTATTTTTAAATATGCATAATTTTTTCCCGTTGTTACGATTCTTTCCATAAATTCATTATATTTTGGCATTGGAAGTGGCTCAATTTCAGATATTCTTTTACTTGTTTTTGTCTTTGATTTTTCTACAATGTCTCTTTTAACTAAGTCTTCTATTTTATCCCATAAGTTGTTATATTCATCTATTTTTATAAATAAATCTACTTCAGGTAATAGTTTTATCAAATCATCATAATATCTTTGAACAAGGCATCCCATTGCTATCAAATATTTACATCTTTTCTTTTTATATTCTGCCATTTCTAATATTGTGTTTATTGCTTCTTCTTTTGCTGATTCTATAAATCCACATGTATTTATTACTAAAATATCTGCTTCTTCTGGATTATTTACTATTTTATAATTGTTCTTTTTAAACATTCCAATTGCTACTTCTGTATCTATTAAATTTTTGCTGCATCCTAGTGATATAAATCCTACGTTCATTTTTTCCTCCCTTTTTCTTTTTTGTCGCATTGGGGACGGTTCTGTTTGAGACATCGGTTCCAAATGAGACATTCTTCAAATCCTTGCGTAAGTAAGGCATTAAAAACATTCCTGTTTACAAAAATGTCTCAAACAGAACCGTCCCCAAAGCGACATTTTTTTATTCTTTGTGACTACAAATATGTTTTCTAGTCAACTCCATTAAATCAAGCTTTGTAAAGCCTTCTACTTGAGTTTTGGCTCTATCAAGTTTCAATTTTTCTTCTAATAAAGTTTGAATTTCTTCTTTATTTTTTTCATTTTTCATATCTATGTAATCAATTATAATAATACCACCAATATCTCTTAATCTAAGCTGTTTTGCTATTTCAACAGTTGCTTCTTTATTAACTTTAAATACAGTATCTTCTACGCTATTATTTCCTGTATATTTACCAGTGTTTACATCAATTGCAGTTAGTGCTTCTGTTTTGTCTATGGTAATAAATCCACCACATTTTAGCCATATTTTTCTGTTTTCTATTTTTGATATTTCTTTCTTTACATCATATATATCAAAAACATCTTCATTCTCTTTTAATGCTATATCAGTTCCAGACAAATAATTATTCATTTTATTAAATTGTATTATATTGTTATATTCTTCTTTACTATTCGTAGTAATTTTTTTTACTGATTTTTCTGGTAAGTCTATTATCATTTTTTCTAATATTCCATTAGCTTTTTCTATCAATTTAGGTTTGTTAGCTTTATTATTTTCAAATTTTGATTGTATTTCTTTCCATCTTTTTTCAACATTTTTAATATCTTCAATAATTTCTTGATTTTTACCAGCGGCTGATGTTCTGATTATTGCACCATTTTCTGGATTCAAATTTTCTTTAACTAATTTGATAAGTCTTTCTTGTTCTTTCTTGTCTTCAATTTTTTGTGATACAGTTATTATATCAGTATTTGGCATTAACGCAATATATTTACTTGGTAAATTAATATGTGTTGAAACTCTTGCACCTTTTTGAAGATTACTATCTTTTTTTACTTGTACTAAAAGTCTTTGTCCTTCTTTTATAACATCTGTTATATTAATTTTATCATTATTAGTGGTAATGTTTTCTAGATTTTTTTCATCTATTTTATCTAAGATGTCTTTTAAATGTATAAAGCTATTCTTTTCTGTCCCTATATCTATAAACGCTGCTTGCATACCTTTTATTATGTTTTTAACAACACCTACATAAATATTGCCTTCATTTCTGTTCGAATTTTCCTCATCCATATAGTATTCTAATAGTCTTCCATTTTCCAATAATGCAATATTTTTTTTATCATCTTCCTTGTTTATCAATATTTCTAGCATTTCTTAATAATCCTCTCTAATTAAATTTGTTCATTGCAATATCTATTCCATTTTTTATAATCTCTTCTACCGCTTCTGATGCTTTTTTTACACCTTCAGCTAAAATTTTTTGTTCTTCTTCTGGAACTTTACCTATAACATAGTTTATCATATCATTTTTGAATTCTGGTTGACCTATTCCAACCCTTACTCGTGGAAATTCTGTAGTACCTAATTCCTGTACTACAGATTTCATTCCATTATGAGAACCTGGTCCACCCTTTTTTCTCAATTTTATTTTTCCTTTTCCAATATCAATATCGTCATATATGATAATTATGTCTTTAGGTTCAATGTTATAAAATTCGCAAATTTCTTTTATTGATTCCCCACTTAGGTTCATATATGTTTGTGGTTTTAATAATATTACTTTTTTTCCTTGTATTATTGCAGTTTCATATAGTCCTTTAAATTTTGATTTAGTTATAGTTATATTGTTTCTTTTTGCGATTTCATTTATTGTATCAAATCCCATATTGTGCCTTGTATTGGCATATTCGTTTTCAGGATTTCCTAGTCCCACTATTAAATACATTTTTATCTTTCCTTTTCTTTTATTCGTCATTTAAAATTTGTTAACCAATTTTTTTCGTATAAAATTTTATTTCTTAATCTTTTACTTATCTCTGAAAAATTTATTGAATAATCCTTTTCCTTTTTTATTTTCTTTTGAATTTTTCACATTACTTGCTTTAGTATTGTTATTATTCTTAGATTCTTTATTATCATTATGTTCTTCATCATCTTCTTTATCATAATCGTCATCATCATCTTCATCGAATTCATTATCTTCGTACTCTTCATCATCTTCGTACTCGTCATAGTCTTCATAATCATCATCTTCATATTCTTCATCTTCAAAATCAGAATCCTCATAATCACCATCGTCTTCGTAATCATTATCCACTTCTTCGTCGTCATCGTCTATTTCTTCTTCATCATAATCGTCATCATCTTCATATTCATTATCATAGTCATCGTATTCGTCATCATCTTCGTAATCAGAATCTCCATATTCTTCATCATCTTCAAAGTCGTCTGTATCCTCATGTTCTTCTGTTTCCTCATAATCACTATTTTCGTCATATTCATCGTCATAGTCATCATCATAATCGTCTCCAAATATATCATCATCATACTTATTTCTTTTAAAAATAGAATCCTGCATCTTCTCTGATATTTCTGATTTTACATCCACGATATCTTCCTCATCCTGTTCTGGTTTAAACTCTGACAAATCTCTTTCAAATTTTTGAGTAACTTCATTTTCAAAAACATTGTAAATATTTTTTATCTCCTCAATTCTCCAAGAATCAGAATTGATAATTACTCCTGAATTCATTTTCAAATTATTTAATTCTTTTTCAAGATTTTCTTCTTTTTTATTTATCTCATTTAAATATTCAACATCATACAATTCTTTATATGCCTTTTTTGTAGCCTTTCCTGTTATTTCCTTTACTACTAATTCATACAAATTATCAAATCTGCCCATATCATTTTCGAATTGTTCACAAGCCTCGCTCATAAGAGTTTTATGAACTTTAGCCCCATTAATAGCCGTCATTCTTTCATTATCTAAAAAAGCCACAATATACATTTTTTGTGCTTTTAAAAAAGCAAATTTTGCGCCAATATCTCTTAAGATTTTAACATATTTATCTATTTTTATGTCATCATTATTAATTTCTGATAACACTTTTCTCAATTTATCAAAAACTGTTAAATAACATGCAACTTCTCTTTTAGCAATTTCGTTTCTTGCTCTCACTGCTTTTTCAATCACATTTTTATCAAATGGAATTCTCTCATCTTTTCCATTTTCAATCATAGTTTCTATTATTTCATTATTGAAATCTTCACCTGTAAAATTAATAAATTTTTTAATATTCATTATTGTTTCTTTTGAAATATTTGAAATATCATTTGTAGATTTTTGTATAATTTGAAGATATTCTTTTTCTTCTTCCCTTCTGCTTCTAGAAATTTTATTTCTTTCAGTTTGTTTATCTTCAAAATCCACTAAATTTTTAACAAATCTTTCTCTTAACTCTTCTAAGTTTTTATTGTTCTCATTAATTTTTTCTTCTATCTTTAATAGTTTCTTTTCAATAGCAGATGGGTCCTCATCAAGAACATCAAATAATTGATTGCGGTCTTCTTCTAACTTGATATTAGACTTGTATATCTTTTTCTGTTCTTGTTGAATTTGTCTTATTTCATTTGCAGTAATATCAAATTCATTTATAATATTATCTTCTTCTTTAACTATATCCTGATATTTTTGTATTTCTTCTATAGTGTATTTAAAATCTTTATATATAGTTTTTAAGTTTTCCTTTTTATCAAATCCAAACATATTATTATAATATTTTTCAAGTATTATTGCACTTCTTTCATACATAAATTTGTCCCCCTATTTTTACAAATTCTCTCATTTTTATACATTTTACCATTTTTAGTTAAAAATAACAAGTAATTTAAGCTTATATTTTATTATTATATTTTAAATTTTCTCTGTCAATAATTTTTGATTAGGACACCCTAAATTGATAAAATTAATTTATGATTTGTTCACCCTGGGTGTGTCAGT
>CAKOWP010000003.1 GCA_934122385.1 uncultured Clostridia bacterium
AAAGATAAAAAAAGTGATTTCAGAAAATTATGGATAACAAGAATTAATGCTGCTGCAAGAATGAATGGAACAACATACAGCAAAATGATAGCTGGTCTTAAAAAAGCTAATGTTACAATAAACAGAAAAATGTTAGCTGAAATTGCAGTTAGTGATCCAAAAGCATTTGCAGAAATAGCTGAAATAGCAAAAAAAGCATAATTAAACATGTAAAATAAAAAACGTTTAAATCCAATATAACAAAGGATTTAAGCGCTTTTTTTATTGTTTTTTCATTTTTGGCTTAGAAATCAAAGAAGCCAAATATCCAAAAAATACAGCAGCAGCAATTCCACCAGCAGCAGCTTTAACACCACCAGTAAAAGCACCAACTAAGCCAGTTTCTTTAACGCCTTCAATAGCACCTTTTGCTAAATTATAACCGAAACCTGTAAGGGGAACAGTAGCACCTGCACCAGCAAAATCAACCACATATTTATAAATACCAAGACCGCCTAAAATACAGCCTGTAGTTACAAAAATAACTAAAATTCTAGCAGGGGTAAGTCTTGTTTTATCAATTAAAATTTGACCAATTACACAAATAATTCCTCCAACAACAAAGCACTTTAAAAGCGACATCCAATTAAAAACATTCATCCAATTTATATCCATATTATACACTCCTAATACATATTAAAGTTCTATACTAATAGCGTGGGCAATTCCGGGAATAGATTCGCCTTGTTGAGAACTTGTTGAATTCATTAATGCACCAGTTGCAATTAATAATAATTTTTTTATTTTCTTTTCTCGTAACTGCTTAAATAAATAACCGGAAAATACAGTACCACAACAAGCACAGCCACTACCGCCGGAATGGGTATCTTGAGTGGCTTTATCAAAAATTAAAACTCCACAGTCATTATAATTAGATTTTATATTATACCCTTGAGCTTTAGCAATATCTATAGCAAGTTCTTTACCGATATGACCTAAATCACCACTTATAATGGCATCATAGTAGCTGGGATTTCTACCAGTATCTTTAAAATGAGTAATTAAAGTATCAGCAAAAGCTGGAGCCATAGCTGCACCCATGTTATTCGCATCTTTTATACCCATATCAACTATTTTTCCAGGGGTGATATGCGTGATATAAGGTCCATTTCCATTTTTTGAAATTATTGCAGCACCACTACCAGTAACAGTCCACTGAGCTGTAGGAGGCCTTTGATTTCCAAGCTCTAGAGGAAATCTGAATTGTTTTTCTGCACTACAGAAGTGACTAGAAGTTGCACATAATGCATTTTCGGCAAAACTTTCTACAGCTATTGCTGATAATGACATAGATTCAACAAATGTTGAGCAAGCACCGAAAACACCAAAAAAGGGTATATTCAATTCGCGAAGACCAAAACTAGAAGAAATACATTGATTTAAAAGGTCACCTGCAAAACAACAGTCAATTTTATCTGATGGAATTCCTGATTTACTAATTACTGTATTTACAGTTTCTTTTATGATTTTGCTTTCGGCCTTTTCCCATGTTTTTTCACCCCAAAATTCATCATCTAAAGTTTGGTCAAAATATTTAGATAATGGACCTTGAGATTCTTTAGGACCAACAATAGAAGCACATTCTGTAATTGTTGGTGGCATATTAAATTTTATAGTTTGTTTTCCTATCTTTTCCAAAAAATCAACTCCTTTTTTCGACAAAATTATGAGACAAAATTGGACTGTCTCACTTGTCTCGTGTTTAAACTAGGGTCATAGTTTGAGTATTGAAAATTAAATATACAATACCTACAATTATAGAAGCAGATATTCCAAATACGAGAACTGGACCTGCAACTGTAAACATTTTTCCACCGACACCCATTACATAACCTTCTGACTTATATTCCATAGCTGGTGAAACTATTGAGTTTGCAAAACCTGTAATTGGAACTAAAGAACCAGCACCTGCAAATTTACCAATTTTGTTAAAAATATTAAGACCTGTTAAAAATGCAGAAATAGCAATTAATATTATAGATACTATTGTTCCGGATAGATTTTGATCAAAACCTCTTTCTTTACAAATGTTCATTATTATTTGACCAATTGTACAAATTAATCCACCAACCCAGAAAGCATTAAAACAATTCTTCCAAATAGGGGAATTAGGGGACTTTTTATTAACATAGTCTTGATATGTTTGTTTTGTTTCAATAGGATTCATTAATTATCACCCTTTCTATTTAAATCAATTAAAAATGTTAAATCTAAATCTACAAAATATTCTGATATTTTATTTCCATTTATTTTTGCTCTTTGCTCTAAAACTTTTACACTTGATAGATAATCTATTGTTTTTGAAGCTTCTTCTATAGCTTTTACAATTGCATCTTTCCATGATGTTTCAGATGAACCTGTTATTATTAAGTGTTTTTCTATATCCATACTAAACCTCCTAAAAATTCATTTACAAATATTTTTTCCGCTTTTAGAAAATTTATGCAAAAATTTTCTGGTTTTTTAATATGTATATATAATTGATTTGCAAGATGCATTATTGAGAGTTAGTTATTGTTTAGGATTATGTTCTTTTGATTGGAGTGAAAGATAGAAAATCTTAAATAAAAAATGAGGGATGTTCACAAAAAAATGTATATGTTTTGATAATTTTATGATTTTATTACGCAACATAAGAATTTCTAAAATATATTTATGGCACCCTTCCACTTTGTGAACTCTTTCCATAAATCTTTTTAAGAAATTCTAATATTGCTTAAATACATTTTAAAATTATCAAAACATATACATTTTTTTCTGAGTGAAAGAGGCTCATATTTTTATTCTAGATTTTCTTTTTGAACGCAATGAATAGAATATAATCCTAAACAATAGCTAACTCTCAATAATGCTCCTACACACTAATTATTATAAAAAGTGCATTGCCAAAAAACAAAAAAAGATATATAATCAATAAAAAATAAAGACATGTATTATGAGAAAGGAAAAATATTAAAATGATAGACAAAGCAAGAGAAATAGCGTTAAAAGCACTATATAAAATAGATAAAGAACAAGCATATTCAAATATAGTATTAAATGATGAAATAAAACAAAACAGGGACAAAATAAATGACAAAGATATAGGACTGATATCAGAAATAGTATATGGAGTAACAACTTGGAAACTCACAATAGATGAGATTATAAAAAAATATTCAAAAATAAGACTAAAAAAAATATCACCATGGATATTGAATATATTGAGAATGGGGACATACCAAATAATTTTTTTAGACAAAATTCCAAAATCAGCTGCAGTAAATGAGAGTGTAAATTTGGCAAAAAGATATGGACATGCTTCAAGCTCTAATTTTACAAATGCAATTTTGAGAAAGATAGAAAAAGAAGATTATGAAGAATTTTTTCGAATAAAAGATGATGTGGAAAGAATATCAAAAACAACTTCAATGCCTGTATGGATAATAGAAGAATTAATGAAAAACAATACAATAGAAGAAGTTGAAGAAATATGTAAAAATTTAAATTTGAGACCAGAAATAATTATAAGAATTAATAAATTAAAGACTACGAAAGAAGAAATAATGCGAAAACTAGAAGATGCAAACATTGAATATAGAGAAATTCCAAATATGGAAGATTTTTTAGTATTAAATAAAATAAAAAATATTGAAAATTTAAGCCTTTTTAAAGAAGGATTATTTACAGTTCAAGATACATCAGCAGGTCTAACGGCAATTGTTTTGAACCCACAGGAAGATGATAATGTGTTAGATGCATGTTCTGCACCAGGTGGAAAAACTACATATATTGCTGAATTAATGCATAATAAAGGAAAAATTGAAGCATGGGATATACATGAACATAGAACAAAATTGGTAGAAAAAAATGCTGAAAGATTAGGAATAAAAATAATAAATACAGATGTAAAAAATTCGGCAGAATATGAAGAAAAATATAAAGAAAAGTTTGATAGAATTTTATTAGATGTTCCTTGTATGGGGATAGGTGTTATAAAAAGAAAACCAGATATAAAATGGCAAAGAAAAAAAGAGGACATAGAAGAAATTAGCCAGTTGCAAAGAAAAATATTAGAAAATTGCTCTAAATATCTAAAAAAAGGAGAATATCTTGTTTATTCAACTTGTAGTATTTTAAAAGAAGAAAATGAAGATGTTGTAAATGATTTCATAAAAAATAATAACAATTTTGAAATTGTAAAAAATGGGTTATTTAATATAAAACCAGACAAAGAAAAAGATGGATTTTTTATTTGTAAATTACATAAAAAATAAAGTCTGAAACACTTTAAAAATATTGTTACAGAAATATTACAAGAATATTATATTTATATGACAAATATACCAAAACTATTGACTTTTTTGCTAAAAACGGTAAAATTAAATAGAAATATGTATTATATTTTTACGTGTAATTTATAAAAATTATAGAATAAAACGAAGGAGAAGAGATGTCAACTTGTTTAGGATTATATATAGAACAAAACCTAATTAAATATGCAAAAGTTTCAAAAGACAGAGACCAAATAAAAGTAGAATCTTTTGGTGTAAAGTTTTATGATAATCTTGATCAAACAATAAAACAAATTGTCGAAGAAACATATAGTTATAGAACCCCAATTAGCATAAATTTGTCTGAAGAGATGTACAATTTTTTCCAGGTATTTGCTTTATTAAATAAAAAGGATTTACCTAAAGCAATAAAGACGGAATTCGAAGCTTATTGTGGCGATAAAAATTATAACCCAAATGTTTTTGAAACAAGATATGCAATTACTCCGGATACACAGGAAAAGGAAAGATTAAAAGTAATACACATAAGTGAAAATAAAATTGAATTAAATAAAAAAATACAAAAATTTAGTTCATATAGATTGCAAAATATAATACCAATATCAATGGCAATATCAGATATTACTAAATTTGAGCCAAAAGAAAATTGCTTGATTGTAAATATAGAGGAAAGTACAACTATAACAACAATTTTAGATCAAAACATATATGATATCAAAACATTAGATATAGGTAGCCAAGAAATATTGGACAGAATTAATGTAAAAGAGAATTCTTATCAAAAGGCATATGAAATATGCAAAGAAACAACAATTTACACTTCAGAAGGAAAAGAACTTACAGAGGAAGAAACTGGCTACTTGGAAGACATAATGCCAACATTATATGATATTTTAGGACAGATAAGGAAAATAATAAATGACAGCATGGATAAGATTGAAAAAGTATATATTACTGGAACAGGAGCTTTGATAAACAATATAGATTTATATTTTGAAGAATACTTAGAAAATGTACACTGCGAAATATTAAAGCCTAGTTTTATAAAAATATCACCTGAAATAAATATAAAAGATTATGTTGAAGTTAATTCAGCTATATCTTTAGCACTTAGTGGATTAGGACAAGGGATTGCTGGAATGAACTTCAAGAAAACAAGCTTAATGGATAAATTACCAGATATATTAAAAATGGAAGTTGGCGGAAAGAAGAAGACAACAAAAGAAGATAAAAAATTAAAAAGTAATTTGTTTACAATTGATTTCAATGTACCATTAGATAAAATAGAAAAGGCGTTATTAAGAAGTTCGATAGGAATATTAATATTGTTTATAGTTTATTCTTCATTTGCAAGTTTAATAAATAAACAAATAGAACTAAAAAAAGAACAAGCACAAGAATCAATAAATAACACAAATTCACAAATAGCATTAGTTAATAATGATATTCAAAGTGCACAAAATAAAACTAGTGAATATACAAGTAAAATAAATAATTTAGACGAAATTAATAAAAAATTACAAGAAAATAATAGATTAAAAAAATCAATACCAAATTTGTTAAACAAATTAATGTATGTTATGCCAAATGAAGTTCAGCTAACATCTATACAAAACACAACATCAACACATATAGAAATACAGGCTCAATCAAAAAGTTATGCGCAATTAGGATATTTAACAGCTAGCATAAAAACAAATGGAATACTTACAAATGTTATTTCTACTTCTGGACAGAAAGAGAATAATATAGTTACAATAAAGATAGAAGGTGATTTACCATGAAAAAATTATTATTAAGCATATTAACTGTTTTAGTTATTATATTAACAGCTATTACTATGATAAAAGGTTTAAAGATTGGTAATATCAATATCTTAGGAATAATGGAAATGAAACAGAAAAATGAAGAATTAGATACAACGGTTAAGGAAGCAACAAAATTGGCTAGTACTGATTATCAAAAAAGAATAGATGACTTGAATGATGCTGTTAAAAAATTAGAAACAGAAAAAACAAGTTATGAAGATAGAGTTAATGTTAGTACAGAAAACAATGTAGAAGCAGCAAATCAAACTTATGAAAATATGATAGAATTCCTATTAGTAAGAATAGAAAACCATGCAAAAACAGAAGGCGTATCAATGAACATGGTTGTAACTCGTAGCTCATCTGGAGCAGAAAATGTTTACAATCTTAACTTCACTGCAACAGGAAGTTATGTTGGAATAGAAGAATTTGTAACAGATATAGAAGATGATTCAAGATTAGGTTATAAAATCGAAGAATTTAAAATGAATTCTTCTTCAGAAGGTGGAGATACAGTACAAGCAACTTTTGTATGCAAAGATATAAAAATAGAAGGAATTTCTTCTAACGCAGCAAGCACTTCAACAACTACAGGTATGACAAATACAACGTCTTCAGGAAGTATTGGAGACACAAACACAACGAGTAGTACATCAAATACAACAACTAACAATACTACAAAATAAGAAAAGGAGGGAATAAGATGAAAAAAGATATAATAAAAGAAATAATAATAATTTTACTATTAACTCTAGCTATTATATTAATATTAGGTGTATTATTATATGAATTTGTGCCAACAAATAAAATAATACCTGAAAAAGTATCTTATACAACTCCGGAAAATGTTAGAGAAGATTTGCAAGCAGCAGAAAATGCTGGTGATGATAATATAGTTGTAACTTATCAAATCAATGCTACAGATTTAAGCAATTACAAAAAAATCAATGAATATGTACCAGGAAAAAAGAACCCGTTTGAATCTGTAGAAAGTAATGAAACAACAGAAGATGGAAGTACGGATGCTTCAAACTCACAAGGTGGTACAACTTCAGAAAACACAACAGGGTCAAGTACTGACACTAAGACAAATACAAATACAAGTTCAAATTCGGGAACAAGTTATTTGCCTGATAAAGGAACTAAATAAATAATTAGTTATTAACATTATATTTATTTTTATAAATATAGTATATATATATTATATCAAAAGAAAAAGGAGGGAAAAACATAATGAAAAAAGAGCAAAAAGGTATAACACTAGTTGCATTAGTAATTACAATAATCATTCTATTAATTTTAGCTGGTATTTCAATTGCTACATTAAGTGGAAGTGGATTATTTGGAAAGGCTAAACAAGCTCAACAAAAATCTGAAAATGCACAAGGTATTGAAAACAATACATTGGTAGAATATGAAAACTGGATGGATAACTATTTAGCAGAACCAAAAACAACAAAAAAATAATTAAAAAACTAATAGGCATATGCATATACAAATGTATATGCCTTTTATAAAAAATAAACATAGAAAAGGATACAAAGATGGATATATTTTTTTATATAATAATATTTTTAATGGGAATAACTTTTGGAAGCTTTTATACTTTAGCAGTATATAGAATACCAAAAGGAGAGGACATAACACATACACATTCATATTGTCCAAAATGTAATCATAAATTAAATATATTAGATTTAATACCACTATTTAGTTATATATTTTTAGGTGGAAAATGTAGATATTGTAAGCAAAAAATAAGACCAAGATATTTTATATTAGAAGCAATATCAGGAATATTTTTTGTAGTAATTGCATATCTAACAAAATTAAGCATTTACAATTTACAACCAGAAGTAATTATTGAATATATATTTTTTATTTTGTATTTTACATTTATAATATTAATGGCAGGAATAGACAAAGAATATAGAACAATAAATAAACCAGTATTAATGTATGGGGTTATAATTTCCATTATGTATATAGTATATCTATACATAATAGAAAAAACTAGTATATATAGATATGCTATATATTTAGCATTATTTCTTATCCTTTTATTAATAGATACAATTAACTTAAAAAAATATGCAAAGAACAGTTACATATATTCAGTATTAATGGTAATTGTGATAATGGCGATATTCACAGGAGAATATGTAACGATTAATACAATATTAGCAACACTTATATTTATATCAGCATATTTAATTGATAAAAGATTGAAACATTCAAAAAGTAGAAAAACTACAGAACAATTTTATCCACAGTTAAGACTTGGATTATATTTATCAATATTTAATGTAATTTCTACAATTGTAGTTTTAGGCGTTTGTAGATTTGTGTAAAAAATAGAGAGGATGGACTACATATGTATATAAAAGGAGAAAAAGGATTAACAGGCATTGATATAGCAATTTCTATAATTATAATAACTATTTTTATATCTGTATTGGCAAATTTAATAATGAACATAAATCTGAACTCTGAAAAAACAAAAAGAATGGAGATTGCAACAGCATATGCTGTACAAGAGATAGAACAATTAAAAGCAAAGGGATATGTTGATGAATATAACAACAAGGGAGTAGATAAAAAGGATATTATTTCAGAAAAAGATATTATGGATGACGATAACAACTTTACAGGGTATAGCAAGACAACAACAATAAAAGATTATGTGTTAATAAAAAACGATAAATCAAAACAAAAGAATGTACTAAAAGAATTAACAGTAACAGTATCTTTTAAGTTAGGAAATATTACTGAAAATATAGATATATCAACATATATTACGGATTAATGGAGGAAGTAAATAGGTGAAAAATAATAGAGGAATTACACTTACATCTTTAATTATATATGTTATAGGTATGGTTATAGTAGTTAGCTTGATCGCAACATTGACAACATTTTTTTATAAGAATGTTAATGTTGATAATATAAGCAAAGATACTACACAATATACTAAATTTTCTAATTTATTTTTAAAGGAAATAAATAAAAAAGATAATGATGTTATTGAGTGTAAAACAATAGAAGAAGATGGACAAAAGGTAAGCTATATAATTTTTTCTGATGGAAATCAATATACATACAAAGCTGAAAATAAATCAGTTTATAAAAATAATATTAAAATTTGTAAAGATGTTGAAGAATGCGAATTTTCTTATATTTATATAGATTCGACATATCAAATAAAAATAAATTTTAAAACATCAAGTGTAAATATGACAGGAGACAATGCAATTGTATATAGTATGAAAAACGGTCAATAAAAAAGACGTTAATAACATTTGCATCTATCATTTAATAAAAAAGAAATAATAAAGGAGTGAAATTTATTATGGAAATGAAAAGAAGATTACCAATTGGGGTTGAATTAGTTAAAAGAGGAGTTGTTACAGAACAAGACATAGAAAGTGCTTTAGAATATCAAAGAAGCAATCCAAATATGAAACTTGGAGATATTTTACATACTTTAAGCGTATGTGATGCAGAAAAATTAATCCAAAGCATAGGAGAAATACTAGGTGAAAAAGCTGTTTTATTAACATCAGGAACTTTAAAAGTAAAACCGACAGATTATTTATCTTTGGAGGTTTGTAAAAAATATAAGTGCATTCCATTTGAGGTCAATGGAAGTAAAATAAAAGTATGTTTTTCAGATAAATCAGTCTCAGGAAAAACAGATTCAGTAAAAATGCAATTATTAAATAAAGGACTTGTTATGGAACAATACATAACATTTGAAAAAGACATAGAAAAGATACTTTCATCTTTAGAAGGAATGGCATCAAGCGATATAACAAAAACATCTTCTTCAGGAACAATAATTGAATTAGTTGATAGTATTATTAGAACAGGAATTGAAAAAAGAGCAAGTGATATACATATTGAACCATTAGCAAATGAAATAAGAGTTAGATATAGAATAGATGGTGAATTATTTACAGCAGCTAAAATAGCAAAAGAAAAACAACAACAAATAGTAGGAAGATTAAAAGCAATTTCAAATATGCATCAAGAAAAACAAGAAGCACAAGACGGTAGAATTTTAATGTATGATGATTATAATATCCGTGTTTCATCACAGCCAAATGTATGTGGGGAAAAATTCGTTTTAAGACTTTTAAAGAAAAATGAAGACATAAGAAATATATTTGAATTAGGTTATCCAGGAACAGAAGAAGATTTAAAGAAAAGTTTTAACAAGAAAAATAGCATAACAATAATTGCTGCTCCAACTGGTGCCGGAAAAACAACAACATTATATAGTATTATAGATTATCTTAATTCACCAGAGATAAATATTACAACAATAGAAGACCCAGTAGAAATTAGAATTGATGGTTTAAACCAAATTGAAATAGGAAATAAATCAACATTTTCAGGAGCCTTAAGAACTGTTTTAAGACAAGACCCTGATATGATATTATTAGGAGAAATTCGTGACCAAGAAACAGCTGAAATTGCTATACAAGCAGGACAAACAGGACATTATGTGTTATCAACAATACATACAATAGACGCAATAGAAGTTATAAACAGAATGAGAAAAATGGGACTATCAGACTATGATATTTCAAGTACACTGGCAACAGCTGTATCACAAAGACTTGTAAGAAGAATATGCCCAGACTGTAGAAGAGAAAGAGAATATACAAAACAAGAAAAAGATGAAATGACAAAAATTGCAGAAAAATATGGAAAAACAATAGACTTTACTGGTAAAAAAACATATGATGCTGTTGGATGTAAAAAATGCAATAATATAGGATATTATGGAAGAATAGGAATTTTTGAGATTTTAGATATTACAGATGAAATAAAAGAACTTATTGTAAAAGGTGCGTCAACAATTGAGATAAGAAAAAAGGCATTAGAGCAAAACTATAGACCATTAGTTGTAGACGGAATAGACAAAATATTGAATGGAGAAACAACTTTTGAAGAATTAAATAGACAATTAATTTTATATTAGGATAAAGGGAGGAAACTTGTTATGAATATGGACAAGATTTTAGATATAGCAATTGAAAAGGATGCATCAGATGTGCACTTAATTGCAGGAAATAAACCAATGCTTAGAATTTCTAGGGAATTGAAACCAATAGAAGAAATGGAAGTCTTAACACCAGAAGATATGAACGAAATGTATGACTATTTGGTAAGAGGAAATGTTGATAAAGACGAAGTTTTTAATACAACAAGGAAATTAGATACATCATATGAGCATAAAGGAATACGTTTAAGAGTAAACATATCATTATCAGATGATGTTCCACTATGTACATTAAGACTTATAAAAAATACATTACCACCATATGAATCACTTGGATTACCAGATATTATAAGAAGAATGACATATCAACCACAAGGGTTAATATTGGTAACAGGAAAAACAAACTCTGGTAAAAGTACAACATTAAATGCTTTAATAAATGAAATAAATGAAACACAAAATAAAAAAATATTAACACTAGAAAACCCAGTTGAATTTAAACATCATTCAAAAAAATCATTAATAGTTCAAAAAGAAATAGGAAAAGGTAGAGACAGTTTAACATTTAGTGATGGTGTAAAAAATTCTTTAAGAGAGGACTGTGATATTCTAGTAATAGGAGAGATTAGAGACAAAGTAACAATGGAAGCTGCAATCGAAATGGCAGAATCAGGACACTTGGTTGTAGGAACATTACATACAAAATCATGTGCAGAAACAATAGACAGAATGATAAACTTCTATGAAGTTAGAGACCAAGCAAGTATAAAATATCTATTATCTTCATTATTAAAATTAGTTGTATCACAAAGATTATTACCAGGAAGAGATGGTAAATTAGTTTTAGTTCCAGAAGTAATGGTTGTAGATAATATAGTTGCAGGAATTATAAGAAAAGAAAAAATAAGTGTATCAGAAATAGAAGATGCTATACAAAGTTCAGACAAAGGAAGCATAGGACTAATTAACTCTATTGCATCATTATTTGTAAATGATAAAATAACATTAGAACAAGCAAAAGCACAAATTGAAGAGAAAAATATCGAAGTATTAAATAGAACAATAATGCAAATGAAAATAAGAAGAGATAGTAATAGACAACAATAAAAAGTAGGAGGTGATAATTGTGCCTACATATATGTACAAGGCTGTAACTAGTTCTGGACTAGTTATAAGAAATAGGGTAGAAGCTGGAAGCAAACAAAATTTACTTAGAACATTAAAAGAAAATGATTTAATGCCAATAACTATAGAACAAGTTGCATATTCAGCTAAAAAGAAAAAAACTAAAAAGAAAAACATAAAAGACATAGAAGAAATAATGAAAAATGTAAATACAACTCAAATAAATACAAAAAAACAATCAACATTAAAAGAAAAAATAAATATGTATTTATCAAAAACAGAAAAAGTTACAAGCAGGGATTTAGTTATATTTACACAAAACTTCTATTTATTAAAAAAAGCAAACTTTAACAATATACATGCTCTAAATACTATAATAGGAAGTACAGAAAACGTTACATTTAAAGGTGTATTGGAAGATATTTTGGCTGGTGTTGAAGCAGGTGAAAATATGTATACAACAATGGAATATTATTCAGATATATTTCCATTTATATACATAAATATGATAAAAGTAGGAGAATTATCAGGTTCTCTTACAAATTCGCTTGAACAAGCTGTTACTTACTTAGATTCTACAGAAGTATTGAACAAAAAAATAAGAGGAATACTTATTCCAAACATTGCTCAATTTGTATTGCTAATGGTTATGCTAGTTGTAGGAACACTAGTAGCAATACCAGCAATTCAAAATGTTTATACAGAAATGGGTTCAACAGATACGTTACCAGCTGTAACATTATGGTTTCAAAAGTTTTTGAATGGTGTAATAAAATTTTGGTATATACCAGTATCGATTATAGTGGCAGCAGTTGCTGGAATAATATTTTATATAAATACACCTAAAGGTAAATATAATTTTGATTATTTTAAATACAAAATGCCAGTATTTGGACAATTAATATTCTCATTAGATTTTTCAAGATTAATGAAAGCTATGCTTTTAAACTTAGAGAATGGAATGAGAATTCAAGAGGCAATTGAAGTAAGTAAAAATGTTGTACAAAACTATGTAATGCTTTCAATTATAGAAACATCTATAAATAACATATTAATAGGTGATTCTTGGATAGAGCCATTTGAAAAATCAGGACTTGCAAAATCAATGATAACTGAAATGCTTAAAATTGGTATGCAAACAGACTTGAATGAAATGATTGCAAAATTAGTAGAATATATGGATATGGATATAGATAATATAATGCAGAAAATTGTAAAGGTTCTTCCTGAGGTAACTTACTTAATTGTTGGTGTGGTTCTAATATTCTTCGTATTAGTTGTACTTGCACCTTGTATCCAAGTTTATATGGGTGGTTTCTTATTCTCTGCAGCTGGAGTATAAATGTCTCATTGAATGTCCCATTAGGGACGGTTCTGTTTGAGACATTTGACTACCCAAAGTTCCTAAAAGATATAAATTTTTATATTTTTTAGTTCAATACACAACATAAGAATTTCTAAAATAAATTGATGAATCTTTTTCACTTAGTCCTCACTTCGTTCGACGTGAACGTTTTTCATAAATTTATTTAAGAAATACTAATATTGTTTCAATCACATAAAAAATGTAAAAATTTATATCTTTTAGGGACTATAGTGAAATGTATAACATTCTAATAGATTATTAAGAAGGTGTAAAATGAAAATTGGAATTGATTTAGGTGGAAGTCATATAGCAATAGGTGTTATTGATGATAAAGGATATATAGTAGAGAAAATAGAAAAAAGACTGTTATCTAAAGACAAGAAAAATATAAAAGAAACAATAGAGAATTATATAATAAAAAATACAAATGAATTGATGTCAAAATATAAAATAAAAGAGATAGGAATAGCTGTGCCAGGAACAATAAAAGATGGTATTATTTTAAAATCTGTAAATTTGGGAGTCTCAAATTATAATATTATAGATAATTTAAAAAAAGAAATAAATTTGCCTATAAAGATTAGAAATGATGCTAAATGTGCAGCTATTGCTGAAAATAAAATAGGAGCTTTAAAAGATTATAGTAGAAGTATTTTTTTAACTTTGGGCACAGGAATAGGTGGAGCTGTTATAATTAATAATAAATTACTTGATACGGGCGAACTACCTGGATGTGAATTTGGACATGTTATTATTCAAAAAGATGGATTAAAATGTAATTGTGGAAAAAATGGATGTTTTGAAAAATATGCTTCAATGAAAGCATTAAAAACAAATTTGAGACAAGTATTAGGAGTTGACGAAAAAACTAGAGGACAGGAATTGTTGGATATTATTAGAAAAAATCCGGATAACGAAGAATTAAATAAGGTAATTGATGAATATATTGAATATTTAAGCATAGGACTATCAAATCTGATAAATATATTTGAGCCAGAAGCTATAGGAATAGGCGGAAGTTTTGTATATTTTTCTGATGTTTTACTTGATAAGTTAATAAAGAATATCATAAAGAAACAATATTTATTTAATAAAAGGGAAAGATTAATAATAATACCAGCGGCTCTTGGAAATGATGCAGGTATGATAGGAGCTTGCCAATAAAAGAGATAAAGCTCTTAAAGCTGAGTTGGAAACTATGAAAGGAATGAAATTATATGGACGAAAATGTAAAAAAAGCAACTAGACAGAGCTATGGGGAGGCGTTACTAGAATTAGGAAAAGAAAATAAAAATGTAGTTGTATTTGATGCAGATTTATCAACAGCAACAAAAACAAATTTATTTGCTAAAGAATTTCCAGACAGATTTTTTGATATGGGAATTGCTGAACAAAATATGATTTCAACAGCAGCAGGAATGGCAACTTGTGGGAAGATTGCATATGCAAGTACATTTGCTGTATTCGCAGCAGGAAGAGCATATGACCAAATTCGAAATAGTGTATGTTATCCAAAATTAAATGTTAAAATATGTGCAACTCATGCAGGTATAACTGTTGGAGAAGATGGTGCAACACATCAGATGTTAGAAGACATTTCTATGATGAGAACTTTACCTAATATGACTGTTATATCAACATCAGATGATATAGAAACAAAATGGGCTGTTAAAGAAATTAGTAAAATAAATGGACCTGTATATTTACGCTTATCAAGACTTGCGACTCCTGTAATTTATAATGAAAACCAAAAATTTGAAATTGGAAAGGCGATTCAAATTGGTGATGGTACAGATGCTACAATTTTTGCAACAGGAGTAACTGTTAGTGAAGCTATAAAAGCACAAGAACAGTTAAAAGAAAATGGCATAGATGTGAGAGTTGTTGATATTCATACAATAAAGCCAATTGATAGAGATATTATTATTAAATGTGCTAAAGAAACTAAAAAATTAATTTCCATTGAAGACCATAATGTTATTGGTGGACTTGGTTCTGCAATTTCAGAAGTTTTGACTGATGAGTGCCCAACAAAGTTAATAAGATTAGGTATTAATGATACTTTTGGTAAGTCAGGAAATGCTGTTGAATTGATGGAATATTTTGGGATTATTGCTGAAAGAATAATAGAAAATGTAAAATAATTTAGATAGTACTTACTTGTAAAAGTGAGTACTGTTTTTGTATGCAAGTTGCCACCCTAAGGGTTATTTATATTTGATATTGTACCTATTTGATTGAAGTGAAAAATAGAAAATCTTAAATAAAAAACTGAGGAATGCTCACAAAAGAAATGTATATATGTATATGATTTGAAACATTTTCTCGGTTCAATACGCAACATAAGAATTTCTAAAATAAATTGATGGATAATTCCACTTAGTCCTCGCTTCGCTCGACGTGAACGCTTTCCATAAATTTATTCAAGAAATTCTAATATTGCTCCAATCACATTCGAAAAGTTTAAAATCATATACATATATACATTTCTGCCCTAAGTGAGAGAGGCTCAGTTTTGTATTTTAGATTTTCTTTTTAAATGTAATGAACAGGGTACAATATCAAATATATATAACCCTTAAGATGGCAACTTTTACATAAAAATTTTTTAAGTCTGTGAATTGTAACAAAAATGTAAAGAATTTCTAGTGAAATTTTAGTGAAAACTATTGCAAAATTAGTAGATTATTGATATTATTTAGGAGATAAAAAATAAACAATTTTAATGGAAGAATATAGCAAAATTTAATGAGGAGAAGAATTAAAAATGATAGAATTTAGAAATGTATCAAAAACATACGACACAGGAACAAAAGCTGTAAAAAATGCAAACTTTGTAATAGACAAAGGAGAATTTGCATTTTTAGTAGGAACATCAGGAAGCGGAAAATCAACACTAATAAAACTAATATTAAAAGAAGAAGAACCAACATCAGGAAATATCATAATAAATGGAAAAGACACAACATTCTTAAAACAAAGTAGAGTACCATATTTAAGAAGAAGTATGGGAGTTGTGTTCCAAGACTTTAGACTATTACCAGACAAAACAGTATATGACAATGTAGCATATGCAATGTACATAGTTAGAGCAACACCAAGACATATAAGAAGGCAAGTACCAATGGTTTTATCTTTAGTAGGCTTAAGTGGAAAAGCAAAAATGTATCCAAATGAATTATCAGGTGGAGAGCAACAAAGAGTTGCATTAGCAAGAGCTCTAGTAAATAACCCATCAATGTTGATAGCAGACGAACCAACAGGAAACTTAGACCCAGATACAGCTTGGGACATTATGAATTTATTAAATGAAATAAACATGAGAGGAACAACAGTAGTAGTAGCAACACATGCAAAAGATATAGTAGATAAAATGAAAAAAAGAGTAATACACATAGAAAAAGGCAGCATTGTAAGAGATGATAAAAAAGGTGGTTATGATAGTGAAATATAATATATTTGGATATTTAATTGGAGAAGGATTTAGTAATGTTTTTAAAAACAAAAAATCAACAGGAGCATCATTGATGATAATGTGTGCTACAATGATAATATTTGGAATATTTCTAATTCTTGGAGAAAATATAAATCATTTTGTAGATGAAATAAAATCTGAACAAGGATTTCAAGTTTTTTTGAATAAGGATGCAACAGATGAAGAAATTCAGAAAGTCGGAGAAGAAATAAGGGCATTGGATGGAGTAAGCACAGCAGATTATAAAGATAAAGAATACGCTTTAAATACAATGAAAGAAAAATTAGGAGATAGGGCAGAATTAATTGAAGGCTATGGACCAGACTATTTCCCACCATCTTATGTTGTTACATTAACAGACTTAAATATGAGTAAAGATGTACAAAATAAAATAATGGAATTCGATAATGTTACTAAAATTACAAGTAGTGACCAAACTGTATCAACATTATTAGGACTAGCAAGAGGAATTAAACTTGTTACTGGAATAATTTTAGCATTATTAATAGTAATATCAATATTTATAATATCAAACACAATAAAATTAACAGTACATGCAAGAAGAAAAGAAATTTCAATTATGAAGTATGTTGGTGCAACTAACAACTTTATAAGATGGCCATTTATAGTTGAGGGTATGATAATAGGAATATTTGCAAGTATAATCTCAATTGTTATAGTAGGTGGAGCATATAGTTTATTTGCAGAACAAGCGGTAAATGCACAATTTATGCAAGCTATAAATATGAGTTTAGTTGGATTTAAAGATATGATATCTTCAATAATATTTGTGTATATGTTATTAGGAATTGGAATTGGTGCACTAGGAAGTGTAATTTCAATGAGAAAATATTTAAAAGTATAGTTTTAGATTTGTAAAATAACACAAGATTTGGCATCCAAAATTTTGAAAAAATTTTGGATGATGATGAGCGAACGGAGTGAGCGAAAGGGGAGAAACATGCGCAAGGGTTTATCAATAATATTAATCTTAATAATTTGTTTTGTTACAACATTTGCGTATGCTGAAGACAATGACACAAACAATACAACAGACCTACAAACGCAAAGAAGTGATTTGCAGAATCAATTAGACGAAGCAAACGGACAATTAGATAATGTTCAAAGCAATTTATCAGAAAACCTACAACAAGTAGAAAAACTAGATAACAAAATAGAAACGGCAGAACAAGAGTTGTCAGAACAAGAAAGTAAAATTACAGAATTAAAAAATAATATTGAAGAAATAGAAAGTGAACTAAATGATGTAACAGATAAATATGATAGACAAGTTGAACTTTTTAAAAACAGAATGGTGGCAATTTATGAATCTGGAGACACAAAATACCTAGATGTTTTGCTAAGGTCAAGAAGTATTTCAGATTTTTTATCTAGTTATTATATAATAACAGAGTTGACACAAATTGATGAAGATTTGTTAACAGATTTGGAAACAAAGAAAAAGACAATAGATTTATCTAAACAAAAACTAGAAAATGAAAAAGAAGAATTAGCAACAATAGTAGAAAATCAAACAAGAACAACAAGAACCTTACAAAATACAAAAAAAATGAGAGAGAGTTTTATAGCAAAACTTTCTGATGAAGAAAAAGATTTACAAAGCAAAATTGACGAAATTAATGTACAATATGAAGAAGTAAATAAACAAATTTTAGCATTAGCTCAAGATGGAATAGATACTGCATATATTGGAGGAGAACTTGCATGGCCAGTTCCTGGATATACAAGAATTACATCAAAATATGCAATGAGAGTTCATCCAATAACAGGACAATACAAGCTTCATACAGGTGTTGACATAGGTGCACCAGAGGGAGCAAATTTTGTTGCAGCAAATGATGGAATAGTAACAAAGGCAGGACTTAATGCAGCATATGGAAATATGGTAATAATAGACCATGGTGGAGGAGTTTCAACATTATATGCACATGGCTCAGAAATTTTAGTTGAAGTTGGACAAACTGTGAAAAGAGGAGACGCTATTTTGAAAGTAGGTTCAACTGGATATTCAACAGGGCCACATGCTCATTTTGAAGTTAGAATTAATGGTGTGCCAACTGATCCGTTGCCATATATAACAAATGGCTTAATACCAGGTGAAAATAATGACAGTGATAGTGATAATAATACTATTACAAATAATACAAATTAATCAAAAATGATGGGAACAAATAAAACATTAGAAAAATAAACTTTATAGTTTATTTTCTTATGTGAAAAAATAAAGAGGAGAGAAACATATGAAAAATATATGTCAAAAAATTACAGGAACTTTATTAGCAACAATAATTTTAGCAAGTACAAATATATCGTTAGCTGTTACTCAGTCAGAAATAAATAAACAAAAAGCACAACAAAATCAGATAAGTAATCAAATAGACGAAGCACAAGAAAAACAAAGAGAAGTAGAAAATCAAAAATCAGAAACTATGAAACAAGTTGAGTCTATTAGTTCGCAAATAGACAGTTATGAAAGCCAAATAAGTGATTTAGATAATCAAATAGCTCAATCTAATGAAAAAATAAAGGAACAAGAAAAAAAATTGGCGCAAGCAGAGGAAGATTATAAAAATCAAGAAGAACTAATAAAACAAAGAATGGTTGCAATATATGTATCTGGTGACACTTCTTATTTAGATGTATTATTAAGTTCAAAAAATTTAAGTGACTTTATTTCTAGTTATTATCTAGTTTCAGAAGTTACACAAATGGATGCAGACTTACTTGAAAAAATACAAAAACAAAAAGAAGAAATAGAAACAGCTAAAAAAGAGATAGAAACAAATAAAGAACAATTAACAACTGCAAAATCAAGTAAAGAAAGTGTATCTGCAGAACTAAAAACTGCTAAATCAGAAAAAGACAAATATGTTGCTCAATTGTCTGACCAAGAAAAAGAATTGGAGCAAGAAATACAAGAATTAAAACAAGCAAATGCTAAAATGGATAGCGAAATTAAAGCTAATGAGACAAAATATAAGAAACAATTGGAAGAATTAGCAAGACAAGAAAATGAAAAAAATAATAGTAATAATAGTAATAAAAACAATGGAAATAAAAATAATGGAAGTAATAATGCTACTCCAACAGGTTCAGGATATTTTATGAGACCGGTAAGTGGTGGCTCAATATCAACAAATGGATATTATTCAAGTGGAAAATTCCATGGAGCAATAGATTATGCGGTTTCATTAGGAACCCCTGTATATGCAGCAGCAGCAGGTGTTGTAATGTCTACAGCTAATTTAAGTGGAAGCTATGGTACATATGTTGTTATAAGACATGCAAATGGAATGCAATCATATTATGGACATGGTACATATGGTTCAATATGTGTATCTCCTGGACAAACAGTAAGCAAAGGTCAACAAATAATGCTTAGTGGTAGTACAGGAAATTCAAGTGGACCACATTTACATTTTGAATTAAGAGTTTCACCATATAGTTACAATGGTTATGCTACTGGATATGGACAAGATTCAAGAGTTAATCCTGCAAATTATATGTAAAAGAACATACATAAAATAAAAAAATATTAATATTTTAATATAGAGCGGATAGATATTCCGCTCAAAATTTATGAAAGGTGTAGGTAGAAAATGAAAAAGGAGAAAAAGTATCAAATTTATAAAATTATAATGATAGTTGCAATAGCTGTATTTATCACATTTATGGTTACATCATTATCATTATATACTTATTTTGTTAAAAATCCTGTATCAGTAAGTTCTAGTAATACAAGCAAAAGTCTAAGTAGTAAATTAGCAAGATATAAAGAAATAATAAATCAATACTACTTAGGAGATGTAGACGAGACAAAACTTGAAGAAGGTGCTATAAAAGGTTATATTGAAGGCTTAGGCGATCCATATACGGAATATATTTCTAAAGAAGATATGGATAGTTATTTAGATGATACTATGGGAAATTTTGTTGGTATAGGAATATATATGATAAAAAATACACAATATGATAGAATCCAAGTATTATCAACAATAAAAGGTGGACCAGCAGAAAAAGCAGGAATTCAAGCAGGAGACTTAATAATATCTGTTGATGGTGTTGAATATAAAGCAGATGATATGACAACAGCATCAAATAATATAAAAGGTGAAGAAGGAACAAAGGTTACTGTAGAGTTATTAAGAGGTGCAGAAACTGTTAAATATGAATTAACGAGAGAAAAAGTAAAAGTTAATCAAGTTGAAGGAAAAGTAATTTCAAATAATATAGGATATATAAAATTTACATCATTTGACGAAACAACAGCAGAAGATTTTAAAGCAAAATATGAAGAACTATCTAAGCAAAACATAAAATCATTAATTATAGATTTAAGAAATAATGGTGGAGGAATTGTTGACCAAGCTTTAGAGATAGCAGATTATATGACAGATAAAGATTCAGTTCTATTATATGAAGTTGACAAAAACAATAAAGAAACTGTAAAAAAAGCAAAAGAAGATCCAATAATTAATATGCCAATAATTATATTAACAAATGAAAACACAGCAAGTGCTTCAGAAATTTTGGCAGGAGCATTAAAAGACTTGGGTAAAGCAAAAACAGTCGGAACAACAACATATGGAAAAGGTGTAATACAACAAATTCTAAAACTTAATGATGGAAGTGGGTTGAAAATAACAATTGAAGAATATCAAACTCCAAATAAAAATAAAATCAACAAAGTTGGAATTGAACCAGATGAGAAGGTAGAATTACCAGATAGTGTAAGTAATCCTTTAAATGTTAAAGAAAGTGAAGATACTCAACTTCAAAAAGCAATAGAAATGTTAAAATAAATAATAAGAGTTATAACTTTTAGGTAATAAAAATATAAAAGTAAGAATATTAACTAGTAATAATTTAGAAAGGTTAGAAAAATGAATTTAGCAAATAAATTAACAATTTTTAGAATAATACTTGTACCAATAATGGTCATAATACCATTTTTAGGAATACAAGGAGATGTATGTGGAATACCAATATCATGCTTAATTATAGATTTGATATTTATAATAGCATCACTAACAGACAAATTAGATGGATATATAGCAAGAAGTAGAAATCAAGTAACAACATTTGGAAAATTTTTAGATCCATTAGCAGATAAAATTTTAGTATTAACAGCAATGATTATGCTGGTAGAAATGGGAAGATTACCAGCTTGGATACCAGTAATAGTACTGGCTAGAGAATTTATTGTTTCTGGATATAGATTAATCGCCGTAGAAAAAGGCGGAAAAGTAATAGCTGCATCAGTATGGGGAAAAATGAAAACAGTTACACAAATGATAGCTATAATATTAGCATTTGTTGATATAAATGCATTTGGAAAGTGCTTTACAGGAGAATTAACAGGAATTTCATTAGGTTTAAATTTAGTAGTTACTTTGATGATGATAATTCAAACAATAGCAACGATATTCTCTGGATATGAGTATTTAAAAGATGGAAAAGAATTATTTAAAGATTGCTAAATGTAATAAAAGGTAGAGAAAAATAAAATTTTATGGCCGTTTTGAATAAAGTTATAACAAAAAGCTTGACAAATTCAAAAAACTGGCTTAATATAGTATAAGTTTTAATGTCCTATTTAATATATAGGGCATTAATGTTAATATAATATTATTTTTTTTTATATTTAATGCACATGAAAAGTTATAGTATAAAATTAGTGCATAAATAAAAATATGGAGGTTGTAAAAATGGAAGAAAAAGAAGTAATCCTTACACAAGAGGGATATGATAATTTAGATAAAGAATTAAATTACTTAAAAACAGAAAAAAGATCTGAAATTGCAGAAAGAATTAAAGTTGCATTAGGATTTGGAGATTTATCAGAAAATTCAGAATATGACGAAGCAAAAAATGCTCAAGCAGAAAATGAAGTTAAAATAGCTGAATTAGAAAACAAATTAAGACATGCAAAAATTATTGATGAAAAAGAAATTGATACTGATACAGTTCAAGTAGGAAATACTGTAAAAGTATTAGATATTGAATTTGATGAGGAAGTAGAATATACAATAGTTGGTTCTACTGAAGTTGATTTAGCTGAAAATAAAATTTCTAATGAATCACCTTTAGGGGCAGCTCTTTTAGGTGCTAAGAAAAAACAAACTGTTGAAGTTAATGCACCAGCTGGAATTATGAAATATAAAATATTAGATATTACAAAATAGAAAATCGGAAATAGGGACTTATCTCTATTTCCGATTTTTTCTCTAAATTTTTATAGCAGAATCTAATGCAAGTTTTATCATATTATTTAAACCTGTTTGACGTTCTTCAGGTGTTGCAATATCTTTAATAAATTTTGAATCTACAACACTCATTAAGCAAGAAGCTTTTTTATTCAACAATTTAGCATTATAAAATAAAGCAAAAGCTTCCATTTCAGCAGCAACAGGATTAAAGTTATCAGGTATTCTATCTAAAAATTTATTAACATCAGTCATATAAACATCAAAACAATCAGTACAAACAGTATTACCTGAAACAATATTTAAACTAGATTCCTTAGCTGTATTTTTAATTATAGAGTTAAGTTCATCATTAGAAGAAACTGTATGACAATTATCATTATTTAAAGTTAAAGCGTAATTACTTTCTGAAAAAACATTTTCACTCAAAATAATATCAAATAATTTAAGTTCTGGTTTGTATCCTCCACAAGAACCTATTCTAATAATATTTTCTACATCATAAAATTTAAATAATTCATATGTATAAATACCAACACTTGGCATTCCCATGCCATGGGCCATTACTGTTAATTCTTTTCCTTTGTAAGTGCCTGTATATGCATACATACCTCTAACTTGATTTACAAGTTTGCAATTTTCCATAAAATTTTCTGCTATATATTTTGCTCTTAATGGGTCTCCAGGCATTACAACTGTTTTTGCAATATCTTCTTTATTTGCTTCATTATGTGGTGTTGACATATAAAATTCCTCCTTTGTTTTTTAATATTATATCATATAAAAATAAAAAAGCAATTATAGTAAAAAAATATTGCAAAAAATAGTAAGTTATGATATAAAATAAATTAAAGAAAAATAAGCTAATTACAAAAGAACAGAGGTGAAATTATGATAAAAGCTTATGCAAAATCAGATAAAGGAAAAGTAAGAGAAACAAACGAAGACTATTTTTATATTTCAAATTCACTAGACCAAGTGCAATTATACATATTAGCTGACGGAATGGGCGGATACAATGGAGGAGAAATAGCAAGCAAGTTAGCTGTAGAGACAGCAAAAAATTATATAGAAAATAATTTTAAAGATATCG
Source organism: uncultured Clostridia bacterium (assembly GCA_934122385.1). Taxonomy (GTDB): domain Bacteria; phylum Bacillota; class Clostridia; order TANB77; family CAG-508; genus CAG-269. Next base: position 24,416 of record CAKOWP010000003.1, read on the forward strand.
AAAAAGATAAAGATAGCATAATTCAATTATTAGGAAGCAGTATGGAATATGCAAATATGGTTGTATATGAAAAGGCGAAAGCAACACCAGAATTACAAGGAATGGGAACAACTTTAGAAATTTGTTTAATCTATAATAATAAAGTATATATAGGACACGTAGGAGATAGTAGAGTATATAGAATACGTAAGCAATTTATACGAAAATTAACACAAGACCATAGTTATGTTCAAAAATTAGTAAAAGAAGGAACTATAACAAAAGAACAAGCAGTACATCATCCTCAAAAAAATATGTTAATGAAGGCATTAGGATGCAATGCATTTGTAGAACCAGATGTAATGGTAAAAGGATTTTTAAAAGATGATATTTTAATTATGTGTTCAGATGGTTTAACAAACTTAGTAGAGCAAGAAACATTATATGAAATGGCAACAAAAAATATAGAGCAAGCAACAAAAGATTTGGTGGAACTTGCAAAAGATAGAGGCGGATATGACAACATAACAGTTGTTATTATAAAAAATATATAACTGCTTACATTATGGCTTAAAAGCAATGTGATAAAAAGGAGAGAGAAGTATGAATTTAGAAGGTAGGATTCTAGGTAACAGATACGAGATTATTGAAAAAGTAGGCAATGGAGGAATGGCTACAGTATATAAAGCAACAGACTTGGTTTTAAAAAGATATGTTGCAGTAAAAGTACTAAGAGATGAATTTACAACAGACGAAGAATTTATAAAAAGATTCGAAACAGAAGCACAATCAGCTGCAAGATTAGTACATCCTAATATAGTTTCAATATTTGATGTTGGGGTAGATAATGGTATTTATTATATAGTAATGGAATTAATAAAAGGAAAAACTCTAAAAGAAATAATTGTTGAAGAAAGAGGACCACTTCCTTGGAAATGGTCAGTAAATGTAGCAATTCAAATAGCATCTGCTTTAGAGATGGCACATAAAAACAACATAATACATAGAGATATCAAACCACATAATATAATAATAACTGAAGATGGAATAGCAAAAGTTACAGATTTTGGAATAGCAAAGGCTGTATCAAATTCAACAATTACAGCATTTGGAACTACAATTGGCTCAGTACATTATTTTTCACCAGAACATGCTAGAGGTGGATACACAGATGCAAAATCTGACTTATATTCATTAGGAGTTGTAATGTATGAAATGGTAACAGGTAAAGTTCCATTTGATGCTGATACACCTGTTTCTGTTGCATTAAAACATATGCAAGAAGAACCAGTACCACCAATTGAAATGAATCCACATCTTCCAGAAGCAGTAAATAAAATAATATTAAAAGCATTGAAAAAAGACCCAATGTATAGATATCAAACTGCAACTGAATTATTAGAAGATTTAAGAATGGCATTAAAAAATCCATCAGGAGATTTTGTTGAAGAAGAGGATTATGATCCAACAGCAAAAACACAAAAAATATCAACACAAGATGTTGAGAAAATGCAAAAAAGAAATAATAAAAAAGAAAATAAACTAGTAACATTTATAAAAAATCATAAAGTACTAAGTTCTTTTATAGGTTTAATATTATTGTTCTGTATAGCATTTGGTGGAACAATGTTAGTATTGAATTTAACTAACCCAAAAGAAGTTGAAATGCCTAATATAGTTGGACTTACAAAAGATGAAGCTCAACAAAGAATAGAAGGAGCTAAACTCAAATTTGAAGTTGCATCAGAAGAATATAATAAAGATGTAGAAGAAAATCATGTTATAAGCCAAGATCCAACATATGTAGAAGGATATAACAAAGTAAAAGAAGGAAGTACTGTAAAGGTTGTTTTAAGTAAAGGTACAGAAAAAACAAAAGTTCCAAAGGTTATTGGGATGTCACAAGAAGATGCTGTTACAGCAATTGAAGATGCAAAATTAAAAGCTGAAATCGTTGAAGAAACAAGTAAAAAAGTTCAAGAAGGATATGTAATTAGTCAAGAGACTGATGCAAATACAGAAGTAGATGCTGGAGAAACTGTAAAAATTCATGTAAGTACAGGTGTTGAAAAGGCAACAGTTCCTGGAGTGGTTGGAAAATCACAAGATGAGGCTAAAAAAACTCTTCAAGATTTAGGTTTTGTTGTTACTGTAACAACTGCAGAGGATAGTTCTAAAGACAATGGAGTTGTTTTGAAACAAAGCTTAGATGAGGGTAAATCTGTAGAAAAAGGTTCAGCTATTACTATTACTGTAAATAAATTGGCAGAAATAAAAACAGTTCCTATAAAGGTTAATGTGAAATCATTACTTGATGGTAACATATATGAGACATCATCTGGAAATGAAACAGAAGAAGATAAAAAAGTAAAAAATGTAAAATTGGAAGTTAAAGTTGGAGATGATACAATTTATTCTCAAACTGTAAAAGCTTCTGAGACATCAATATCAGTAGGAAATGCTAAAGGTTCTGGAACTACAACTGTTAAAGTATATATAGATGGAGTTCTAAAAAATGATGGTGGATATTCTTTAGTATATAGTAATGTTAATTCTTATACAGCAGAATAAAAATATTTTTATGGAGGTATGTTAGTCGACCTAACACAAAATGAAAAATGAAATTTGGGTTATCAGAAAGAACATATAATGCAATAAAAAAAGTAATAGAAAATAATTCTAAGTATACATTTAAATTATTTGGCTCTAGAGCAAAGGGAACATTTAAAAATAATTCAGATATTGATTTAGCAATATTTGAAAATGTTGATAGAAAAAATGAATATAAAATAAGAAATGAAATAGACGAATTAGATATTATTTATAAAGTTGATTTGGTTTTTATAAATAATAATACAAAAAAAGAATTATTGGAATCAATAAAAACGGAAGGAGTTGATTTCTAATGAAAAGATTTGAAGAAAGAAAAGAAGATTTAAAAAAAGCAGCAACTAAATTAAATGAAGCATTAAATGGAGAAGCATCAGAGTTAGAAATTGACGGAACATTGTATAGATTTGAATTTACATTTGAACTTGCATGGAAAACAATGAAAGACTGTTTGGAAAATCAAGGGATAGTTGGAAAAATAGGAGGTCCAAGGGAAATATTAAAAGAAGCTTTTTCAGCGGGTCTGATAGAAGATGGAGAAGTATGGATGGATATGATGCTTTCAAGAAATGAATTATCACATCTGTATGATGAAGAAACTTCAAGAGAAATATATGATGATATAAAAGAAAAATATATTTTAGAAATAAATAAATTAGTTCAAAAATTAGATAATATATAAGAACTATAAAAAGCGGTGGAGTAATACTTCATCGCTTTACCTTAGTATAAATTTTACTCTATATTTTAATAACAAAAAATTTAAATAGAAATTGAAAAAATAAAAATATAATGTTATAATCAGAAAGAAGAATTTAATAAAAAATACATTGTTGTTTTATAAAATATTGGAGGAATAATGCAAGGGTTAATAATAGAAAATATATCAAATTTATACAAAATAAAAACAGAAAAAGGAACATATGAAGCAAATGCACGAGGAAAATTCAAAAAAGAAGAAATAACACCAGTAGTTGGAGACAAAGTAGAAATACAAATATTAGACGAAGAGAACAAAAAAGCTGTAATAGAAGAAATACAAGAAAGAACAACTTATATAAAAAGACCCAAAATGAGCAATATAACTCAACTTATACTGGTGGTATCAAGTAAAAATCCTAAACCAGATTTATTACTATTAGATAAGCAATTAGTATTTGCGGAATTTTTAGGAATAAAACCAATAATAGTTTTAAATAAAACAGACCTTGATAAAAAGAAAGAGTTTGAAAAAATAAAAGAAGTATATCAAAATATAGGCTATACAGTTATAGAAACGATAGCCAAAGACTTAGAAGAAATACCGGAAAAAAATGAAATGCATTCAGTAGGTATTCATAATTTAGAAAAAAATTTACAAGGAAATATAAATGCGTTTTCAGGAAATTCAGGAGTTGGAAAATCGACATTAATAAATGCAATTTTTAAAGATACAATAACACAAGAAGGAGAAATTAGCCAAAGAAACAAAAAAGGTAAAAACACAACAACTTCAACAAAATTGTATGAAATAGACGAAAATACATATATTGCCGATACTCCAGGATTTTCAACATTTGATATATCTGAAATAGAATATAGAGAATTGGACAAATATTTTAAAGAATTTAAGCCATTATTAGAAAATTGTGAGTTTGTTGGATGTACTCATATAAAAGAAGAAAATTGTGGAATAAAACAAGCTTTGCAACAGGGAAAAATAGATAGTGGTAGATATGAAAGATTTTGTAAAATTTATGAAGAATTAAAAGAAAAAGATAAGTACAAGTATTAATGTCTCATTGGGGACGGTTCTGTTTGAGACATCGGTTCCAAAAACGACAAATGAAACGGAGGAAATAAAATGGTAGAAGTATCAACATCAATACTTTCAGTAAAAAAAGGAGAAGAATCACAAACATTTTTTGCACTAGAAAAAGCCAAAACGGACTATTTCCATATAGATGTTATGGATGGAAAATTTGTAGAAAAAGACACATATAGAAAAATGTTAGAATATGCATCATATATAAAAAGAATATCAAATTTACCATTAGATATACACTTAATGGTGGAAGATGTAAATTCAGCAATAGATGACTTTTTGGCAGTTGAACCTAACATAATCACATTTCATTATGAGGCTTGCAAAGATAAAGAAGAAGTTATGCAAATAATTAACAAAATAAAAGATAATCATTGTAGAGTTGGCTTAAGCATTAAACCAGAAACAAAAATTGAGGAAATATATGAATTTTTGCCATATATTCATATGTGTTTGATAATGACTGTAGAACCAGGAAAAGGTGGACAAACTCTTTTAACTGATATGGTTGATAAAATTTCAAAATTAAAAAAATATATTGAAGAAAACAATATAGAAATTGATATAGAAGCAGATGGTGGAATAAATTTAAAAACAGCTGAGGCTGTAAAAGAAGCTGGAGCAAATATATTAGTTTCTGGTACAGCTATTTTAATCGCAAAAGATTATAAAACTATAATAGACGAACTAAAATGCTAATTTGTTAAAAATTAATTTATATAACAAATTTATATAAAAATTGTTTCATAAATGGAAAAATATTGCAATATAAAAAATGGAGATATAAAAATCTCCATTTTTAGCGTTTTTCTTTTTATTTGTTTTCATCAATTTTTTCAACTTCTGTAACTTCTACTTTATCAGAAGATTTTTTTGTTTTATTAGGAATGATAGCAGTTAATAAAATTCCTAATCCGAATATTGCAATTAATAATGAAATAATTGCACCAATATAAGGAATTTTTGTTAATAATGAGATAACAATAGCAGTCACAATTAACATACCAAAAATTCCAGACTTTTTATTAATTTTCAATTTATTACATACATAGTTATTAGCAAAAATTGTAAACAATGATGTAGAAACAACTAATGCTAAAATATATAATGATAATATAACTAAAGAAATACTACTTGTTAATTGTAATAATATTAAAATTATACAAGCAACAGGTATAGCAATTAAACCAAGTAATCCTTTACCAAACACCTTTAAAGAACCTTTTCCAATATATGATTCTGTATTATTTAAGAATTTAGGAGCTAACCATAAACATAGTAACCATACTATTAATACAAAGGCAATGAAACTACCTAAACTTAATATGTAATCAGCTACAATTGATCTAACTGATTGCTTTGAAGAATCAGAATTATTTTTATAATTTACAGTTCCGTTTACAGATCCTTCTGGAATAGAAGCTTCATTTTTAGAAGAATACTCTAAATTACCGTAAATAACTCCATTTGAATTTTCGACTGTATTGAAATTTAATGATGAGCAGTTTACAAAAGCATTTCTTCCAACTGTTCCATTTACATTTAATGTATCACAATTTGCTTTTAAATCTCTATAAACATAACCTTTTGAAATAGTTAAAGTATTTGCTAGTGCATAAGCATCATAAACAACACCTTTTATTTCTACAGAATTTGCCATAACAAATAGGTTATTAAAGATATAAGCTTCATCGTTTACAATCAAATTTTTTGCCATAATAAAGGCATCTCCACCAATTTGTGAATTGATAGTGACGGTATCAGCGCATACAAAAAGATTTCCATCTACAATATAATCTATAGTGACGTTATCTCCTGTAAGATATACATCACTTTTTTTGTAAGAGTCTTCTTGTGCTTGTGCATTTGCATTTGATTCTGTTGCATTTATTTCTGTAGAATTTGTATCTACTGGAGTTGTTTCAGATTCTTCTGAAATTGGGACTGCTGTAGATTCATCTTCATTATCCGCAAAAACAAATGTAGAAGAAAACAATAATGCAATAATAAGAAAAACTAAAATGATTTTTGTTTTGTTTTTTGTCATTACAAAACCTCCTTTAAAAAATTTTTTATATGCTAAAATCATATATCTTTAGTAGGTTTTTGTCAATTCTTTTAGAGTAATTTTTTTGACAATTCTTTTATAGTAGTTACAATTCATAGCCTTAGAAAATTTTTGAGTGTAAGTTGCCACCTTAAGGGTTATATATATTTGATATTGTATCCTATTCATTACGTTTAAAAAGAAAATCTAAAATACAAAACTGAGCCTCTCTCACTCAGACAAGAATGTATATATGTATATGATTTTAAACTTTTCGAGTGTAATTGAAGCAATATTAGAATTTCTTAAATAAATTTATGGAAAGCGTTCACGTCGAGCGAAGCGAGGACTAAGTGGAATAAGCCATCAATTTATTTTAGAAATTCTTATGTTGCGTATTGAACCGAGAAAATGTTTCAAATCATATACATATATACATTTCTTTTGTGAGTATTCCTCAGTTATTTATTTAAGATTTTCTATTTTTCACTTCAATCAAACGGATACAATATCAAATATATATAACCCTTAAGGTGGCGACTTACACACAAAAACTTCCTAAGGCTGTGAATTGCAACTTATAGTAAATTTTTTTGACAATATTTCAAAATTATGTTAATATAATAAGTGTATACAAAATTTTAGTAAATACAAAATTTTAAAGGATGTTGATTTAAATGGATGAAAAAAAATGTATAGAATATTATTTTGATTCTAAACAATATAATAAAAAAGAAATATTGGAAAATATTGAAAAAGAAAAAAGTGAATTTCCAAAGCAAAAATTTGATGTAAATATTACATTAAATAAATATGGAATATATATTGTTAGATTAGAATGTAAAAATAATAAAATCGCTGTAGTAAAGCGTAATAGAAAAATTAAACAAAATAAAGTAACTGTATATGGAAAATATAAAGAAACAAAAACATATGCACCAATATAAAGCGCGAAATTTGTCGAACGATTTTTCTTGATTTTGTAAAAGAACTATGTTAATATGTATTTAACTGGTTCTTTTTTTTATATATTAGGAAAGTTATGCAACTTTCCTAATATATAAAATTACATTGCACAGAAAATTTATTTCATAAATTTTCGCGCACGAACAAATTTACTGAAAATTTCAATTTTATTGAATATGATAAAAAGTAGAGTTAAGACTGAAAATTGAAAATTTTCAGATTTGTTCGTATAGGAAGTCCAGAGAACTGTTATTAATGTTCTCTTTTGTTCTAAGATTTAATTCAAACAGCTTAGTAAGGCAAAAATTTTATTTCTTAAATGTAATAGTTCAAGTAAATCCAAAAAGTAAGATATGGAAGGAGAAAACAAAAATAAAATTTTAAAATATTTATATTGAAAAAAGATAAAAAATAATGTATGATAGTACCATAATCTAGGGCACAATCATAAATAAATTTAATTATTAAAAATAAAGTTTTATTTATGATTATATATATGTTAAAATGTGCAAAAAAGGAATGGGATGAGATGAAATCAAAATACTTTAAGTATGTATTTGTAGCTTTTGCTATAGCGATAATGATTTTTGCGGTTGTAAAAATCAAAAATGATGAACAAAAAAAGGAAGAAACACCAAAGGAAGCAACACAAGATGAAAAACCAGAGGTAACAGAGCTAAAGTTGGGGGTAGCATTATTTGATAGTATAAATCCAATATTAAGCAAAAATAAAAATGTTCAAAATATATCAAAAATAATATTTGAACCATTAGTAACTCTTACTAGTGATTACAAAATAGAGATGTGTTTAGCTAAAGAATGTGTAAAACAAAATGAAACCACATATCTAATAAAATTAAGAAATGACAGAAAATGGGCAGATGGACAAAAATTTACAGCAGATGATGTTCAATTTACAATAGATAGATTAAAAGATTCTGATACAATTTATTCAGCAAATGTACAAAATGTAACAACTGTTGAAGTTGTAGATGCTGAAACATTAAGAATTACACTAAATCAAGAAGTTCCATTTTTTGAATATAACTTGACTTTTCCAATTTTATCTAGTAAGTATTATAGTGACAAAGAATTTACAGCAGATATAGTTCCTGTTGGAACGGGAATGTATAAAGTTAGCGATGTTCAAGATTCTACATTGATATTAAATAAGAATGAATATTACCCAGAAGCGGATGAATTGAAGTTAGATAAAATTACTATAACAACATATCCAAGTATAGGAGAATTATATAACTCGTTTAAAACGGGAAGTATTGATTTAATTAGTACCGAAAATAGTAACTTAAAAGAGTATATTGGAACAATAGGATATCAAGTCAAAGAAATGAAAGGTAGAGAGCATGACTTTATTGCATTTAATACACAAAATGAAATTTTATCACAATTAAATGTTAGAAAGGCAATTTGCTATTCAATCGATAAATCAAATATTGTTTCAAGTGTATATGGAGATAATTATTATACATCAAGTTTTCCATTAGATTATGGAAATTGGATATATCAAGAACAAGATTCAAGTGCTGGATATAATCTGGAACAAGCAAAACAAATTTTAGTAGATGATGGGTGGAGCTATAAGTACAAATATTGGCAAAAAACGGTGAATTATAGAACACAGAGAATTTTATTAAATTTTGTTGTAAAATCAAGTGATACAAGCAGAGTATCAGCAGCTGAAAATATAAAAGCGCAATTGCAAAATCAAGGATTTAGAATAAACTTAATAAAAGCAAATGATGCTCAATATCAAAATTATATAGCAAATAAAAATTATGATTTAATATTATGCAGTATGAATTTATCTGTAAGCCCAAACTTATCAACATTTTTTGGAAGTAATAATTTAGCAAATTACACAAATGAAGAAGTTACAAATATAATTAATGAGGTTAAAAATTTAAGCGATGAAGATAAACTAAAACAAGATTACAAAAGATTAAGTGAAATTTATAAGAATGATATGCCATATTTAAGTTTATATAATAATAAATACACAGTTGCATATAGTACAGGATTAGCTGGAACTTTAGAGCCAAACTGGTTTAATCAATTTTATAATATAAAAGATTGGCATAAATAAAAAAATTTTTAAAAATGTATTGACAAAAACAAGTGTTTAGTGATATAAAGTAGTTATCAAACAAAAGTTCAATATTTTAAGGAGGAAATAACAATGGCAGAAAATACAGAAAAGAAAAAGGCTCTAGAAGCAGCAATGAGTCAAATAGAAAAACAATTTGGAAAAGGTTCAGTAATGAAACTTGGAGAATTTAAAGCAATGGAAATAGAAGCAATTCCAACAGGAGCATTAAGCCTAGATATGGCTTTAGGTATAGGAGGAGTTCCTAGAGGAAGAATTATAGAAGTATTTGGACCTGAATCATCAGGTAAAACAACATTAGCATTACATGTTGTAGCAGAAGCACAAAAAATGGGAGGAGAAGCAGCATTTATAGATGCAGAACATGCTTTAGATCCAGTATATGCAAAAAAATTAGGTGTAGATATAGATAACTTAATAGTATCTCAACCAGATACAGGAGAACAAGCTCTTGAAATAACAGAAAGCCTAATAAGAAGTGGAGCATTAGATGTAATAGTAGTCGACTCTGTTGCAGCATTAGTTCCAAAGGCAGAAATTGACGGAGACATGGGAGACTCTCATATGGGACTTCAAGCAAGATTAATGTCACAAGCATTAAGAAAATTAGCAGGAGCAATAAACAAAACAAAAACAGTATTAATATTTATTAACCAATTAAGAGAAAAAATAGGGGTAATGTTTGGAAACCCAGAAACGACAACAGGTGGTAGAGCATTAAAATTCTATGCATCAGTAAGACTTGATATAAGAAAAATAGAAAACATTAAACAAGATGGAGAAGTTAAAGGAAACAGAGTTAGAGTAAAAGTTATAAAAAATAAAGTCGCTCCACCATTTAGAGAGGCTGAATTCGATATTGTCTATGGAGAAGGAATTTCTAAAGCAGGAAATATCTTAGACATGGCTGTAAATATGGACATTATAGAAAAAAGTGGTTCATGGTTTAGCTATGATGGAAATAGAATTGGTCAAGGTAGAGAAAATGTTAAGAAATACTTAAAAGAAAATCCAGAAATTTTAGCAGATGTTGAGCAAAAAGTTAGAGCAAACTTTGCTAAAGCATTTCAAGATAGTCTAGGTGAAGAATTACCAGAAGTTGATGAAGATGGCGAGTTTGAAGACGATGAGTAGAAAAATGTCGAAAAATAGGAAATTCAACCTACTTGAAAAAATTTATTTATAGAATAATAAAAAATCACTTGAAAAGCATAGAAAATTATGATAAAATACATACATAATTTATCTATGCTTTTATGTATGGATAAATCGTTTTTTCTAAATAATATTTTTTCATAGACATTTTGTATCATTATAAAGTTTATTCAATAAATTTTAGAAAGGATTTAGAAAATTATAAATATTCTTAAATTATTCTGGGAAAGGAGGAAAACAATATGGATAACAAAGAACTTTTAGAAATATTGGACCAAAGATTCAATAAAATTGATGAAAAATTTGACAAGATAGATGAAAAATTTGACAAGATAGATGAAAAATTTGACAAGATAGATGAAAGACTTGACAAAATGGATGAAAGACTTGATAAAATGGATGAAAGATTTGACAAGATGGATGAAAGACTTGATAAGATGGATGGACAATTTGGTGAAATTGATCAAAAATTCAAAGAATTCAATGACAAAATGGATAAAGGATTTAAAGAAGTAAATGACAGAATGGATAAAGGATTCAGAGAAATCAATGACAAAGTTGATAAAGGATTTGAAGATATCAATAATAGATTAGATGTATTAACAAATTCTAATTTAGCACAAATTCTTAATGCCCAAACCCGAAACACAAAAGAAATAACTGATAAACTAGACAGATACATAGTTAAAAATGAAAGAGACCATAAAAAATTTGAATATGAAATTGCTGATACAAAAATGAAATTAAAATTTGCAAGATAGAATATTATATTAAAAGCATAGATAGATTATATAGAAGATAGGAAGTAGCAAATGTATACAATAGAAGAATTTGATAAAGGGAAAACAAAAATATTAAAATTCATACTTTACAAAAAAAGAAGTGAAAATGAAGTAAGACGAAAATTTGAAAAAGAACTAGATGAAAATATGTTAGAAGACATAATCGAATATTTAAAAGAAGCAAAATATATAGACGATGGCGAATATATAAGAAGAACAGTAAACAATTTTATGATATTAAAGAATTTATCAATAAAAGAATTAAAATATAAACTTCTGGCAAAAGGCCTAAATAAAAATGATATTGAAGATTATATTTATGAAAATAAAGAAGAATTAGAAGAATATGAGATAAAATCAATATCAAATATAATATATAAAAAATCGCTATCTATGGAACAAGATGAAATAAAACAATATTTATTAAAAAAAGGTTATAAATCAGAAAATATAAGTAAAGCAATTGAAGAACAATAAAATATATCTAAATAAAATAGTTCAAAAAAAACATTATATAAGTAAAAATAAGGAGAAAACAATGTCAATATTAACACTAGAAACAAAAAAATATTCAATAAAAATAGATAATTTTGAAGGACCATTAGACTTATTATGCTATCTAATAGACAAAAATAAAATGAACATTTATGATGTAAATTTAACAGAAATAACAAATCAATATATAGAATATTTAAATGCAATGGAAGAAATGAATTTAGAAATTGCAAGTGAATTTATAGTTATGGCATCAACATTGTTATATTTAAAATCTAAAAACTTGTTACCAAAACAAGAAGAGGAAGAAGAGGAAATAACAGAAGAAGAACTTATTAGAAGAATAATTGAGTACAAAAAATTCAAAGAAATAAGCAAAGTTCTTAAGGAAAATTATATTATATTTGCAAATAGATTTTATAAAGGACAAGAAGAAATAAAATTGCCAAAGCAAAAGTTGGAAAAAGATTATGGTCCCGAAAAAATACCAGATGTATATAAACAATTGGTAGAACGAAATAGTGTTAAAATAAATCAAAATGCTAAAAATATTGAAAAAATTGCATTAGTCGATAAATATACTGTTGCTGATAAAGTAAAAGAAATGTATAAAGTTTTAGCTAAACAAAAGAGATTTGTGTTTAATAAGTTATTTCCAATAAAAAAACGTGAAAAACAAGAAGTTGTAACAGCTTTTAGTGGTTTGCTTGAGTTATCTAGAAGAAACAAAGTAGAAACAAGTCAGGAAGAAATTTTTGGAGATATAACGGTTGAAGAAAAGAAAAAATGAGAATAAGATTATTGTGGGAAGATATAGTTGGATTTGGAGAAAAAAATGAAGAAAATTACATTTAATTATAAAGAAAATATTGAATATCAAAAAGTAAAAGATAAGGTTAGAGCCGTTATTTTAAATAAAGATGGAAGAGCGCTTTTAGTAAAATATGCTGGTTTATATATGTTGCCTGGTGGAAAAATAGATGAAAATGAGACAGAAAAGGAAGCATTAAGAAGAGAAATATTAGAAGAATCAGGAATAGATATATTTTTGGATACTGATATAGAAGATGCAGAACCATTTTTGGAAATCAAAACATATAATCAAAAATATTATGATAGAAAAGCTGATAAGAAAATAAATAGAGTAAGGAAAACATCTTTTTACGCATTGGAAACGAATCAAGAAATAAAAATTGAAAATCAAAAATTGTCAGAGAGTGAAAGAAAGAATAAACATTCTATTGAATTTGAGAATTTATCTGTAATAGAATATAGGGTTCAAAATAATCAAACAGATAATTTTAGAAAAGAAATATTTGATAGAGAAATTTTAACAGCATTAAAAGAATATTGTAATTACAAAGAGTCCAAAGAAAAACAAAGGTAATAAATTTGAATATAAAAGTTTAAATAAATTAAAAAAGGAAAAACTAATAATATTACTTAAAAAGAGGGTGATATATTGGTTTTTCTTTTTATAATTTTAATGATAATAATTATGTTTATAACAATAAAAATAAAATTTGAAATACAAAATCTAAAAATATCAACAAATGAAAAACCACATTTAAATAAAAAATATCAAATAAAAATAGTAATATATACATTAGGATTTATACCAATTTTAAAAATAAAATTAAATAACAAAAAAATAAAGAAAATAATAAATAATCAAAGAATTAAAGAAAAAATAAAACAACAAGAAACTAAAATAATAGAAAACAAAGCAAATATTGATAAGGAATTAATAACATCACTAAAAAATATAAAAACAGAAATAAAAGAAATAAATTTAAAAATAAGAATAGGAACAGAAAACGCATCATTAACAGCATTTACAATACCCGTTATAAGTACCTTTATAGCAATGTTTTTAAGCAAACAAATAAAAAAATACAATGACAAACAAGTATTTTTAGTAGAGCCTGTATATCTTGATAAAAATTTATTAAATATAGAAATTTCAAGTATATTTCAAATAAAAATGATACATATTATAAATACAATATGTATCGTAAATAAGAAAAGGAAAGGTGATAAAAATGAGCGAACATCCAATAGAAGGTCTTATGACTACGGCTATGAACAGTATTAAAGATATGATAGATGTAAATACAATAATTGGCGAACCTATAGAAACATCAAATAATATAGCAATAATACCAATATCAAAAGTATCTTTTGGATTTGCTGCAGGTGGTAGTGAATTTAAAGGTGAGACAATTGATGAATATAAAAAAGTAGAGAAGGAAGAGCAAATACAATATAGATTACCATTTGGAGGTGGTTCTGGTGCAGGAGTTACAATTAACCCAGTTGCATTTTTGGTAATTCAAGAAAATAATATAAAACTTATGCCAGTATGCCATTCTTCTAGTCTAGATAGGCTTTTAGATTATGTTCCAGATTTAATGGAAAAGACAAACAATATGATGAATAGAATTGTTAGTAATAAAAAAGAAGAAACAGAAAAAATTCTTAAGGAAATGAAAAAAAGAAATACTAACAATATTAATAATGTTAAAGAAGAAGTAGAAGAAATAAAAAGTGAAGTTAATAATATTAATTCAGAAAATAATAATCAGGATGACTAATAAAATATGTAAAAAATGTCTCTTTTGGAACCGATGTCTCAAACAGAACCGTCCCGAAAGAGACATTCTTTTTTTTGTCGAAAACTTCTATAAAATCGACAAAACTTCTATTTTTTTGCTATTGGAAAAAACTGGAAAAAGTTTTATAATACATACATAAAAACAAAAGAAAACTAAAAAGGAGAGGACAAGTATGGAATCAAAATTTTATGAAGACAAAAAAATGTTAGTTTTTAAAATTACAGACGAAATTGATGACTGTAGTGTACAAAAGATAAGGAGGAGAGCTGATTATGAAATTGAAAGATATATGCCTAGAAAAGTTGTATTTGATTTTGATAGTGTTACTTTCATGGATAGTGCAGGAATAGGGTTAATAATAGGAAGATACAAATTTGCAAATATGCTTGGAGGAAAATTAGAAGTCGCAAATTTAACTCAAAGTGTTAGAAAAATATTTGAAATGAGTGGAATTCTAAAATTAATTCCAGTAACTGAATTATAATTTTTATATATTATAAAAGTTATGTAACTTTTATGACATAAATACATTGAAAGGAAAATATAGATTATGAAAGAACAAGTTGAAAATGAAATGAAATTAGAATTTTTAAATAAAGGAGCAAATGAAGCATTTGCAAGAATAACAGTTGCGGCATTTGCATCACAACTAGACCCGACTATTGAAGAATTAGCAGACATAAAAACAGCTGTATCGGAAGCGGTTACTAATTGTATAATTCATGCGTACGAAAACAGACAAGGAATAATAAAAATAAATGCACAATTAAAGGGCGATGAAATAATAATTCAAATTTCAGACAATGGTAAAGGAATAGAAAATGTAGATGTAGCAAAAGAACCATTATACACAACAAAGCCAAATTTAGAAAGGTCAGGAATGGGATTCACAATAATGGAAAGCTTTATGGACACTATGAAAGTTGAATCAATTGTTGGATTAGGTACAAAAGTCACATTAACAAAAACAATAAAAAAACAAGATGAGGAAATTGATGAAAGTCAGTTAACAGCTATAACAAAAGAATAAAATAGAGGTAAGTGTACATATGTATGAAAATAATATAAATTCAATAAAAAGAGCCCAAGAAGGTGACAAGTTTGAAATGGACAGACTTATTAGAGAAAATAATGGGCTCATTTGGAGTATAGTAAAAAGATTTATGAACAGAGGATATGAAGTAGAAGATTTATATCAAATTGGATGTATAGGATTTATCAAATCAATAAAAAGATTTGATACAAATTTTGAAGTAAAGCTATCAACATATTCAGTACCATACATATTAGGAGAAATAAAAAGATTTATAAGAGATGACGGACCTATTAAAGTTAGTAGAAGTATAAAAGAATTGAACACAAAAATAAATGAATTAAAAAGGCATTATTTATTAAATGGAAAAGAAATTACTTTAGAACAAATTTGTAAGGAATTAAAGATACAAAAAGAAGATGCTATAATTGCAATGGAATCAACAAATGCAGTTGAATCAATGGATGCAGCAGCAAATGCTGAAAATAAAGATGGCAAACAAATGACGGTGTTTGATAAAATATCAACAGGAAAAAATGAAGAAGAAATGATTACAAATAGAATGGTTATAAATCAATTGATAAATGAATTGCAGGATAGAGATAAAGAAATTATTTTGCTAAGATTTTTTAAAGAAAAAACTCAGACTGAGGTTGCAAAAATTCTTGGGATTAGTCAGGTGCAAGTTTCTAGAATTGAAAGAAAAGTGTTGAATGAAATGAAATCAAAATTGACATCTGCATAAATTAAAAATGGAGTGATTATATTGAAAAAAATTTTAATCTATTTGTTATCATTTATATTAATAATTTTTATAATTCCTGCACTTTTAACCAAACGAACAACATCAACAAGTTCAAAACAAGAAACAGAAAATCAATTACAGGTTAATAATCAAGAAGAACAGACAACTGAAAATCCAACAGAAACAAGTAATAAAAATACATATAATTATAACAAATATGGAACAATATCATTACTACATAAAAAAACTGGAGAAGTTGAACAAGTGAATTTGGACGACTATTTGTGTAATGTTGTATCTGCAGAAATGCCAGCAACATTTGAACTAGAGGCATTAAAGGCTCAAGCCATAGTTGCAAGAACATATACAATTTATAAAATATTAAATAAAAAACATGATAACGCAGATATATGTGATGACTCAACATGTTGCCAAGCATGGATTTCAAAAGAAGACAGGTTTGCAAGATGGGAAGAAAACCAAAGAGAAAGTAATTGGCAAAAAATATGCAATGCAGTAAATGATACATCAGGAAAAATTATTACATATGAAAATAAACCAATTGATGCATTTTTTCATTCAAATAGTGGTGGAATAACAGAAGTCCCTGTAAATGTATGGGGAGGCACAGGATATCCATATTTACAAAGTGTTGAAACATCAGGAGAAGATGCATATACTCAATATTCTTCTGAAGTTGTATTATCACAAGAAGATTTGCTAAATAAGTTAAAGGAAAAATATGCGGATATTTCAATAGATTTTGCAAATAGTGAAGATATTAAAATTTTAGAATATACAGAAAGTACAAGAGTGAAAACAGTAAAGTTTGGAAATCACGAGATTTCTGGTGTTGAGGCAAGGACATTATTTGGATTGAAATCTACAAATTTTGATATAACGAGAGATGGTGATAATATTAAATTTTCTGTTAAAGGTTACGGACATGGTGTTGGAATGAGTCAAACTGGTGCTGATAGTATGGCAAAACAGGGAAGTAGTGCTGAGGATATTATTAAGCATTTTTATACTGGAGTTGTAATTACTGAAGTTAATAAATTGTAGGTAATATGTTATTGATGGTGTAATAGTGTTCCTTGCTCCAATCACATTCAAAACTTATAACATCATAGAACCTTTCTTAAGGAACACCATTACACTATAAAAATATTAATGCACAAAAGCAGAATTATAATGTATATTTTTATAAAATCCGGAAATAATTGTAATATAAACAAATATTTAAGGAGGATTTTATGAGAAGAAATATTAGAAAAAATAACAAAGATGAAATGAGTATGAGAATAATAAAGTATTCTACAATAGCTGTTGCAATACTTACAGTAATAGTATTTGTAGTATTAATTTACAGTAAAAAATTAAATGACACTGTAAAAGAAGGAACTTTAACAGGAGAACAATTATCAAGTATATTAAATAACACATCAAATCAAACAGAAAATACAGAAAGCGCAAGTTCAGAAATTGGAAAAAGTGTAAATGAGATGGCTAATGAATTAAATGCAAATAATGCAGTAACAAATAGTTCAAATTCAAATGCAAATGCAACTACTAATAAAAGTACAAAATCAAATAATGTTTTATCAACAAATCAAATAAATAGTAACAAAATGACTGAATCAAATAGTAAAACAGAAGAAAAGGCTGAAACTAAAAATGTTGAACTAAATTTTGCAAAACCTGTTGAGGGAGATATTGTAAGAGATTTTGCTGTTGATAGTTTGGTATATTCAGATACTTTACAAGAATGGACAACACATACAGGAATTGATATAAAAGCAGATAAAACAACAGTTGTAAAATCAGCAGAAGCGGGAATTGTTAAAACTATAAAAAATGACCCCAGATATGGTTTAACAGTAATTGTAGAACATGAGAATGGATTTCAAACAGTATATTCAAATTTGTTGACATCAGAATTTGTTGTTGAAGGAGAAAAAGTAGAAAAGGGTCAATCACTTGGAACAGTTGGAAATACAGCAGCTTTTGAAATTGCAGATGAACCACATCTTCATTTTGAAGTTTTAAAAGATTCAGTTCAAGTTGATCCAAATATATATTTAAAATAGTTACAGTTCAGTAGGAAAATACCTGAAATACCTGTGAATGATATTTTTCATATTTTCTCAGCTTCCCGACATACGTTAACAAATTCTAATGTAAATACTCTAACAATACCCGAAGGCAGGAACCTTTAGAGCATTTACTTAAGAATTTGTAATACTATTTTGGTCACATTCGAAATATATTCAAAATATCATTCACAGGTATTTCAGGGATTTTTCCTACTGAACTGTAACTTAAAAAAGTACCTATTATAAAAATAATAGGTACTTTTCTTGATTTTTTCTCTTTTTTGAAGTATAATTTAAAACATAAAAAATAACAATTTAGAAAAAATTATAGAAGAATTATCTAAATTATAAGAAAGAGGGAAAAAATAAATGAAGGCAATAGAGATAAGAAATAAATATCTAAACTTTTTTAAAGAACATGGACACGCTGTAATACCATCAGCATCATTAATACCAGAAAATGACCCATCAGTACTATTCACAACAGCAGGAATGCAACCATTAGTACCATATTTATTAGGGGAAAAACATCCATCAGGAACAAGACTTACAGACTACCAAAAATGTCTAAGAACAAATGACATAGAAGAGGTAGGAGACAACAGACACTTAACATATTTCGAAATGTTAGGAAACTGGTCATTAGGAGACTATTTCAAAGAAGAATCAATTCAAATGAGTTTTGATTTCTTAACAAAAGAATTACAAATTCCAGTAGAAAAATTATCTGTAACAGTATTTGCAGGGGATGACGATTGCCCAAGGGACGAATTAGCAGCAGAATGCTGGAAAAAAGCAGGAATTTTAGATGGACATATTTATTATTATGGAAAAGACGACAACTGGTGGATAGCAGGAGAAGAAGGCCCATGTGGACCAGATACAGAAATGTTCTATGACACAGGAAAACCAGCATGTGGACCAGACTGTCAACCTTCATGTGACTGTGGTAAATATGTTGAAATATGGAACAATGTATTTATGGAATATTTCAAAAGCAAAGATGGAAAATATTCAAAATTAGCTCAAAGAAATGTTGATACAGGACTTGGACTAGAAAGAATGACAATGTTATTACAAGGAAAAGAAACACCATTTGATACAGAATTATTCAAACCAGTAATGGACAAACTATCAGAATTACAAAAAGTTGATAACATAGAAAGTAGAAGAATCATAGCAGAACACTTACGTTCAAGTATGATGGTAATTAGTGATGGTGGAAGACCAAGCAATGTTGATAGAGGATATATTTTAAGAAGATTAATTCGTAGAATGGTAAGGCATATGAATAAACTACAAATAAATCTTGATGAAATATCAACATTAATAGATATCAATGTTGAAAACTTAAAAGAAATGTATCCAGACTTAGTAAAAAATCAAGAATTGATAAAAAATGTAATAATTGAAGAAAAAAATAAATTTGTAAAAACACTTGCACATGGTGAAAAAGAATTTGAAAAAGAAATGAATAAAGCTAAAGAACAAGGCAAAACTAAAATAGATGGAAAAGTAGTATTTAAATTATATGATACATATGGATTCCCACCAGAAGTTACAAGTGAATTAGCAAAAGAAAACAATATGACTGTTGATATGAAAGAATTTGATGAACTATTTAAAGCACATCAAGAAAAATCAAGAATGGGTTCAGAACAAAAATTTAAAGGTGGACTAGCAGAACAAAATGACACAACAATCGCATATCATACTGCAACACATTTATTAAATGCAGCACTTAAAGTAGTTTTAGGACCAGAAACACATCAAAGAGGTTCAAACATTACAGTAGACAGAATGAGATTTGACTTCAACTGTGACCACAAAATGACAGACGAAGAAAAGAAACAAACAGAAGATTTAGTAAATAAATGGATTCAAGATGCAATACCAGTAACAGTAGAAGAAATGAAAAAAGAGGAAGCGGTTAAATCAGGAGCAGAATGTATGTTTATTGAAAAATATCCTGAAGTTGTAACTGTTTATACAATAGGAGATGTTTCAAAAGAACTATGTGGTGGACCTCATGTAAAAAATACAAGTGAACTTGGAAAATTTAAAATCAAAAAAGAAGAAGCAAGTTCAGCCGGAGTTAGAAGAATAAAAGCAATTTTGGAAAAAGGGATTTAGGGACGTTCCTGAAAATCCCTTTTTCAAGGGAATGGGGGACACTCCTTTAGATTGTAAAATGTTTTGAATTTTAAAAGGAATGTCCCTTTATCCCGATTTGAAGGGAATTTAAGGAACGTCCCTAAATCCCCTCCGAGAGAAAGGAAAGGTAAAAATGGAAGATTGTTTATTTTGTAAAATAATAAAAGGTGAAATTCCTTCAACAAAAGTATATGAAGATGATGAAATATTGGCATTTAATGATATAAATCCAGCAGCGCCAATTCATATATTAGTAATTCCTAAAAAACATATAACTTCATTAGCACATATGGAAAAAGAAGATGAAACAATTGTTGGAAAAATATATGGAGTTATAAATAAAATAGCAGATGAAAAAGGTTTTAAGGAAAGTGGATATAGAGTTATTGTAAATTGTGGAAAAGATGCGGGACAAGAAGTTATGCATTTGCATTTTCATGTTTTAGCAGGTGCTAAATTTGGAGATAAGATAGTATAATTAATTAGGATATATAAAATTAATAAAGCATATAAAATTAATATTGAAATTAGGTATATTGGATATTAGTTTTATAACAGTTATTAGTACATCAGAAAACAAAAGTTAACATAAAAAAATAAAAATTTGTAAAAAAATTGTAAAATGAACTTTTATATGTTATAATGTAATTAGAGTTTAAAAGTACGGAGGTAAAAGGTATGTTTGAGAGTAAATATAGTAAAGTATTAACAGTAGTGTTAGTAATAGTAATTATAGCAATAGTTGCACTATTAGGATTTTTATCTTATGATTTTATAAAAAAATATAATACATCAAAACAAGCATCAGACTTTGTAGAAGAATATCAAGGAAATCTTACAACAAGTGACCAAGGAAATGATACAGTTCAAGAGAATGTTACATTAGATGATGCAAATGAAGCACCAATAACAAGTACTAGCACAAGTGGAAATTCAGGAAAGAAAAAATATGAAGGATTTACAGTAGTTGGTACTATGAAAATTCCTGCAATAAATTTGGAATACCCAATTGTTCAAGAAGTATCAACAAAAGCTTTAGAGAAAGCTTTAATAGCATTGTATCCAAGTGGTGATAATTTAAATTTACCTGGTAATACAGTTGTTATCGGTCATAATTATAGAAATGGAATGTTTTTCTCTAATTTGAAAAAACTAACTAATGGAGCAAAAATATATGTAACTGATTTTAGAGGTAAATCATTAACATATGAAGTTTATAATAAATTTGAGGCTTCTTCAACAGATACATCTTTCTATACTAGAGATACAAACGGGTTAGCCGAATTAACATTATCAACTTGTACAGATGCAAGTAATGATCAAAGAACAATAATTTTTGCTAAACAAATTTAATTATATATATAAAAGGGCTTACAAGAAATTGTAGGCTTTTTTCTGTTACAGTTCAGTAAGGAAAATTCCTGAAATACCTGCGAATGATATTTTTCATATTTTCTCAGGTTCCCTACATGATGTTAACAAATTCTAATGTAAATACTCTAACAATACCCGAAGGCAGGACCCTTTAGAGCATTTACTTAAGAATTTGTAACATTATTTTGGTCACATTCGAAATATATTCAAAATATCATTCGCAGGTATTTCAGGGATTTTCCTTACTGAACTGTAACTTTTTTCTTTATAAAATTTGCAGAATTTAAAAAAAATACTTTAAAAAAACAAGAAAATGTTATACAATATACGAAAAGTAAAAAAAGGAGAAAGGTATGAACAAAAAATGGCAAATATATGAGGCAGATACAAAAGAAACAAACAGAATAGCAGAGAAATATAAAATAAATAAACTGCTAGCATCAATAATTGTAAATAGAAAAATAAAAGATGAAAATATAGAAATATTTTTACATCCAACAAGACAAAATTTTCATGATCCATTTTTAATGCCAGATATGAATATTGCGGTAGAGAGAATAATAAAAGCAATAGAAAATAACGAAAAAACAATAATATATGGAGATTATGATGTAGATGGAATAACAAGTATAACAGTATTAAAAAGCTTTTTAGAAGATAGAGGATTACATGTAGATTCATATATTCCAAACAGATTAGAAGAAGGATATGGCTTAAACAAACCAGCCATAGAAAAAATAGCACAAGAAAATTACACTTTAATGATAACAGTTGACACAGGAATTTCTGGAATAGAAGAAATCGAATATGCAAATTCTTTAGGAATTGAAACGATAGTAACAGACCATCACGAAGTAGGAGATGAATTGCCAAAAGCACTTGCCGTAGTTGATGCAAAAAGAAAAGACAATCAATATCCTTGCAGAGATTTGGCGGGAGTTGGTGTTGTATTTAAATTAATACAAGCATTGCGGAAAAAAATTAGAATTAGACGAAAAAGAATACTTAAAATACTTAGACATTGTGTGTGTTGGAACAATATCAGATATAGTTCCATTAGTTGATGAAAATAGAGTTATAACAAAATTAGGATTATTACTTGTAGCGCAAACAAAAAATATGGGCCTAAGGTCATTACTAATGTCTTCAGGGTATAAAAATTTGGACTCAACAACTATATCTTTTGGCGTTGCACCAAGAATAAATGCATGTGGAAGAATGGGACATGCAGATGAGGCATTGAAACTATTTTTATCAAAAGATATTTACGAAGTAAATGAACTCACAAAGAAATTAAATGATTATAATAAAATGAGACAAGAAAAAGAAAAATCAATTTATGAAGATGCAGTAAATCAAATTGAAAAGAACAAGTTATATGAAAATTGTGCAATAGTTGTTGGTGGAGATAATTGGCATCATGGAGTTATTGGAATTGTATCTTCAAAAATAACAGATTTGTATTTTAAACCAAGTATTTTATTGTGTTATGACAACGAATTAGCAAAAGGCTCAGGTAGAAGCATTCCAGGTTTTGACTTGCATGATGCATTAATGAAATGCCAAGATACAATTGAAAAATTTGGTGGACACAGTATGGCAATAGGAATTACAATTAAAAAGGACAATTTTGATAAGTTTGCAAAAGAACTTGAACATATTGCAAAAGATTCAAAAATAGATGAAATTATTCCTATCATAAATGTTGACGCAAAAATCAATTTAAACGAAGTAAGTAGAGAAACTGTTGAAAGTTTGAAACAACTAGAACCATTTGGTGAAGGAAATAAGACACCAATATTTGCATTGAAAAATTTGAAAGTTGATTCTATTAGAAGTTTGTCAGAAGGTAAACATATAAAAATGACTTTAAAAGATGGTAATTCTGTTGTAAATGCAATAGGTTTTAATTTAGGTTATTTAGCAGATGAATATAGAATTGGTGACAAGATTGATGTTGTTGGAACTTTGGAAATTAATAGTTTTAATGGGGTTGATAGTTTACAAATTAATATTAAAGATGTTATGAAGTCAATATAAAATATTTTAAAAATAATAGAAATATAACTATTCTTTTTATAATAAAAAGAGGGGTGAAAAAATGCAAGAGAACAATAAAGAAATAACAATACAAGATGTAATATCAAAAAAGAAAGAAACAAGCAGAAGAGTAGATACGAAGTTAAT
>CAKOWP010000004.1 GCA_934122385.1 uncultured Clostridia bacterium
TATGTTCTAGAAAGTGCTAAATTACTAAAAAGTTACTTTTAGGTAACTATGAAACAAAAAAGTGCCTACTTTACAAACTAAAAAACTGAAAGTAAAATTATTACAGAAATTGAAAAATAGAGTAGCTACTGTAATTCAATAAAAGAATAAGGAGTGTATAAAGATGGAAGTTTCAAAAGTTAATTTAGGAAAAGGATATATAGATATTTATAATTTTGGAGATATAAAACTACATTGCTATCAAACAAATGACTTAATGAATGATGAAAGTTATATATTAGAAAATAATGAAAATGTACTATTGGTAGAATTTCCAGCATTTTATGATAATTTAGAAGAATTTGAAAAATATGTAAGAGGACTAAACAAAAATATTGTTGGAAAAGTATTTTCAGATCATCCAAACGGAGGAACAATACTAAAAGATGTAAAAGGATATGCGTCAAAAGGTACAATAAAATCAATGAAAGAAGGAACAATACATAATTTAGTAACAGGATTCGAGAAATCATTTAATGGAGCATTTGCAAAAGAATATCATGAAATAACAAATGTTTTAGAAGATGAAAATGTAAATATTGGTGGATTTCAATTAAAAATAACATATCATGATGAAAATATTGAAATAGAATTTCCACAAATAGGATGTGTATATACACATATGTTAGGACATGATTGTCATTCAATAGTTGCAGGAGAAGGTCATGCAAATGTTATTATTGAACAATTAAAGAGATATAAAGCAAATGGATATAATTTAGTATTATCAAGTCATTACACACCAGAAACATTAAAAGATGTTGATACAAAAATTGCATATCTTGAAGAATTAAAAGAATTAGCAAAAGAAAGCAAAGATGCAACTGATTTTGAAAACAAGGTAAAAGCAAAATATCCAGAATATAGTGGACTAAATTATTTAGATATGACAGCAGGATTTTTCTTTCCACAAAATTAGAAAATTCAATAAAGAATTGTGCTTAAAATAGTGCAATTCTTTATAAATTAGTAAAGTTATATAACTTTACTAATTTATAAAATAATAATGCACAGAAAATTTATTTCATAAATTTTCGCGCACGAACAAAGACGCAGACTTTAAAATTTCTAATAAATGCCAATGTTACTAATGTCTGCTTTTGTTCTTATTATAAAAAGGAGCATCTATGGAAAAGTTAGATTTTTTGATTAATTATTTAATAAAAGAAAATGAAAGTATTGAGGTTAAAGAAATACCACAAAATACCAGTGATAAAAAAAGATTATATCGTTCATTGTGTAATATTAGAGAACCATTACCAATATCAGAAAAATATATTAAAATAGAAAATGATTTTTTAAAAGAAGAAAATGAAGAAAAAGGCATTAGTAATTCAAATGATATAACTCAATTCGCAAAATATAAAGGAACTCAAATATGTTTATGGCAAGGTGATATAACAACTTTAAAAATAGATGCAATTGTAAATGCAGCAAACTCTCAAGGATTAGGATGTTTCATTCCTTGTCATAAATGTATTGATAATAGCATTCATTCAGCAAGTGGTGTCCAATTAAGATTAGAATGTAATAAAATTATGCAACAAATAGGAATGTTACAAACAGGAAAAGCATTTATAACAAGTGGTTATAATTTACCATCAAAATATGTAATTCATACAGTAGGACCGATTATATATGAAAATGTAACAGAAAAAGAAATATTAGAATTGAAAAATTGTTATATAAATTCACTAGAACTTGCAAAAGAAAATAATATAAAAACAATAGCATTCCCTTGTATATCTACTGGAGAATTTAGATTTCCAAAAGAACTAGCCTCTAAAATTGCAATAGAAACAATAAAAGAGTATTTAGATACAAACGAAAAATATTTTGAAAGAATAATATTTAATGTCTTTTCAGATGAAGATTATAAAATTTATTTGAATAATTTAGGAGAAATTTATGGAAGAATATAATTCAAGAATTATACAAGCAAAACAAGCAATGAAACAAGCAGATTATATTATAATTGGTGCAGGAAGTGGTCTTTCAACAGCAGCAGGTTTATTCTATAGTGGAGAAAAGTTTGGAAAAGATTTTAAAGAATTTATAGGAAAATATCATTTTGATAATTTATATTCAGCATCGTTTTATGAGTTTAAGACACAAGAAGAAAAGTGGGCATTTTTTGCAAAAATGATAAAATTAAATAGATATAATGAAAATCCACTAAAATTATATCAAGAATTATATGAAATTGTTAAAAATAAAGAATATTTTGTTCTATCAACAAATGTGGATGGACAATTTTATAATAGTGGATTTGATAAAAATAGAGTATTTGAAGTGCAGGGAGATTATAGTTATTTACAATGTGAAAATGCTTGTCATAACAAATTATATAATAATAAAGAATTAGTGGAAGAATGGCTACGAAACACAAAAGACTGCAAAATACCATCAGAGTTAGTAATGAAATGTCCTGTTTGTGGTGGCAATATGGATATGAATTTAAGAAAAGATGCAAATTTTGTGCAAGATGAAAATTGGTATAGACAATCTGAAAAATACGAAGATTTTTTATCTAGGAGCAAAGGCAAAAATGTGGTATTATTAGAAATAGGTGTTGGATTTAATACACCGGGAATTATAAGATTTCCATTTGAACAAATGACAGCAAATAGTGAAAAAACAACACTTATAAGAATAAACAAAGATTATCCAAATCCAATGTTAGAAATAAGAAATAAAACAATTTCTTTTGATGAAGATACAAACAAAATAATAGAAGATTTAAAGGAGTAAATAAAAATGATAATAAATACAGGATGCAGAACAGATATACCAGCATTTTATTCAAAATGGTTAATGAATAGAATAAGAGAAGGATATGTATTAGTAAGAAATCCATATTATCCATCACAAGTAACTAAATATATTTTATCTCCAAAAGTAGTAGATTGTTTAGCATTTTGTACTAAAAATCCAGAGCCTATGTTAAAATATCTAAATGAATTAGATATTTACAGTCAATATTGGTTTGTAACAATTACACCTTATGGAAAAGTCATAGAACCTGTTGTACCAAATAAAGAAAAAGTAATAGAAAGTTTTAAAAAATTATCAAATCATATAGGCGTAGATTCTATTGGGTGGAGATATGATCCGATTTTCATAAATAATGATTTTGATGTAGAAAAGCACATAGAATGTTTTGAAAAAATGGCTAAAGAATTAAAAGGATATACTCATAATTGTACTATTAGCTTTTTGGATTTATATGAAAAAGTAAAAAGAAATGCACCAGATTTAAGACCTCCAACAAAAGAGGAACAAATACAGATAGCAAAAGCGTTTGCTCGAATAGGAAAAGAAAATAATATAGTAATACATAGTTGTTGCGAAAAAACTTTTCTATCAGAATATGGATTAAAATGCAATGGATGTATGAGCCAAGAAATTGTTGAAAAGTCAATAAATTGCAAGTTAGAACCACCTAAAAGGAAAAATTTGAGACAAGAATGTAATTGCCTTATGGGAAATGATATAGGTGCCTATAATACTTGTGGCCATTTATGTAAGTATTGTTATGCAAATGCTAATAAAAGTTTAGTTATTGAAAATATGAAAAAGCATAATGAAAATTCTCCATTTTTAATTGGAAATAATGAAACTGGAGATAAGATAACAGAAGCTAAACAGAAAAGTTGGCTTGTAAGTAGAAATGAGCAGATTAGTTTCATATAGGGGAATAACAGATTACAATTAAAAAAAAAATCATAAAACAACAAATAAAACATATAAATCTAGTAATATTGTAAAAAGGGGAAATCGCTGTGAACGAAATCTTGAAAACAACATTACTAGGTTTATTTTTTGGCACATTTGGAACAACAATAGGAGGAATACTAGGAATAGTAATCAAAAAAAATTCAAACAAATTTTTAAGTTTTATTTTATCATTTGCATCTGGCCTAATGATGTCAGTAATATGCTTTGACTTAATACCAGAAGCCTTAGGGATTAGTAACATATACGGAGTAGTATTTGGTGTATTAATAGGAATAATATCAATGATATTTTGTGATGTAATAGTTCAAAAAAAGTTTAATAAAAAGCAACAAAAATATGTGGAAAATAATGATTTATTAAAAACAGGAATTATAGTAAGTATAGGTTTAGCAATACACAACTTTCCAGAAGGATTAGCAATTGGTTCAGGTTTTGAAGCATCAATGCGTTTGGGACTTGGCTTGGCAATTGCAATATGTTTACATGATATACCAGAAGGAATATCAATGGCAGTACCTATGAAAAATGGGGGAATGTCAAAAGCAAAAGTTATTTTTTATGTAATATTATCAGGTGTTACAACAGGAGTTGGTGCATTTTTTGGAGCAATCGTAGGTTCTATTTCTCAAAGCGTAATTGCGGTTTGTCTTAGTTTTGCGGCCGGTGCAATGTTATATATTGTTTCTGGTGAATTGATACCTGAATCAAATAAATTATATAAAGGTAGAATGTCTGCTGTTGGTAATATGATAGGGTTTATAATTGGGATTTTTGCAACGCAATTATGAAAAAATGGGGCAAATAACTGCTTCATTTTTTACATCTTATATAGCGAAAAAATGTTTGAAAAATATTCTAAATTCTATTGACTTTTAAACCGCAAAATTATATAATTGGACAGGAAATAAGAGAGAGCGGAATGTGGGTGCCACTTATTTTGCCTTAATTATGGCAATGGTTGTAATTATAAGCAAATAAAATAAAAACACATCTCTGCTTGCCCGGTGGAAGATGTGTTTATATCAAAATCGGCAACCACATTTTGTGGCTCTTTTATTTTCTAAAAATATTATAATACAAAAAGTTTATAATGTCAATTAAATATTATAAGTGGGAGAGAAAAAATGCAAGATATATTAAAAGGATTAAATGACAAACAATACGAAGCGGTAGTAAATACAGAAGGACCATGTCTAGTAATAGCTGGAGCAGGAAGCGGAAAAACAAAAGTATTAACACATAAAATCGCGTACTTAATAGGAGAAAAACAAGTAAAACCATGGAACATATTAGCAATTACATTCACAAATAAGGCTGCAAACGAAATGAAAGAAAGAATCGGGAATTTAGTAGGAGATGTTGCGGCAGACATATGGATGGGAACATTTCACTCAATATGTGTACGTATATTAAGAAGATTTATAGACAGAATAGGTTTTGATTCTTCATTTATAATTTTTGATACATCTGACCAAAGAACATTAGTAAAAGCATGTATTAAAAGCATAGGTTTAGACGATAAAATGTTTACGGACAGAAGTGTTTTATCAGAAATAAGCAATGTAAAAAATGAAATGTTAGAACCAGATCAATATACAGTAAGAGCGAATGGAGACTTTAGAAAAGAAAAAATTGCGTTAGTATATGAAATGTATCAAAAACGTTTAAAAGAAAATAATGCAATAGATTTTGACGATATCATAAATTATACAATTAAAATATTAATGGAAAATCCTGATATTTTAGAATATTATTCAGATAAATTTCATTATGTATTAGTAGACGAATATCAAGATACGAATAAGGCTCAATTTACATTGGTAACAATGCTTGCATCAAAAAATGGAAACATAACAGTTGTTGGAGATAATGACCAAGGAATATATAGTTTTAGAGGAGCAGATATTTCAAACATTTTAAATTTTGAAAGAGATTTCCCAGGGACAAAAATAATCAAATTGGAGCAAAATTATAGATGTACAGGGAATATTTTAAAAGCGGCAAATGCGGTAATTAAAAATAATGAAGTTACATATAAAAAAGAATTATGGACAGAAAATGAAGTTGGAAACTTACCTGCAGTATATTCTGCAAAAAACGAATATGATGAAGGAACATATATTGCACAACAAATTGAACATTTAAGAAGAGAAGAATATTACAAATATTCAGACTTTGCAATTTTATATAGAATGAATACTCAATCAAGAGCAATAGAGGAAATTTTAAGAAGAGAAAGCATTCCATATAAAATTATAGGTGGTCTTAAATTCTATGAAAGAAAAGAAATTAAAGACATAATTTCATACTTAAGATTAATACAAAATCCATCAGACAACTTAAGTTTAAAAAGAATAATTAATGAACCTAAAAGAGGAATTGGAAAAACAAGTTTAGACAAAATAGAAGAATTATCAATTAATAGTGGAGTTCCAATGTATGAAATTATTAAAAATGCGGAACAATATGGATTAAATAGAGTATTTTTAAATTCAAGAGAATTTGTAAATGCAATAGAAGAATTGATAGCAAAAAAGGATGATATAAAAATATCTGATTTAATAAAAGAAACACTTAAAAAATCAGGATACACACAGGCTTTGGAAAATGAAAATACAATAGAAGCAGAAAACAGAATAGAAAACTTAGATGAGTTCTTAACTGTTGCAATAGAATTTGAGGACGAATCTGCAGATAATAAATTAAGTGACTTCTTAGAGGGAATAACATTATCAAGTGATATTGATAATATGGAAGAGGCAGAAGAAACTGTAACACTTATGACATTACATAGTGCAAAAGGACTTGAGTTCCCAGTAGTATTTTTGGTAGGAATGGAAGAAGGAATCTTCCCAGGTTATAAATCTATTGGAGAACCAAAAGAACTAGAAGAAGAAAGACGTTTATGTTATGTTGGAATTACAAGAGCAAAAGAGCATTTATTCTTAACATGTAGTAAACAACGTACCATATTTGGTTCAACAAGTTGTAACCAAGTATCAAGATTTTTAAGAGAGATACCAAGTGATTTATTAGACGGATATGATGATGCTTTAGGAGAAAGACAAGAAAGTAATAGTAATATTTTTGGAGATTCAAAATATAGTTGGACATATGGAAGCAAAGATAATGGAAATATTAAAACATATAAAATTGATAAAAATGAACCAAAAGTCGCAGCTGCAAGTAGTAGTACAAGTAACAATGGATTTATGTTTAGAACTGCAGAAAGCTTCTTAAATAATTTAACCAAAAAATCATCAGGAGCAAATGTTGATTTATCTAAATATAAAGAAGGAGTTAGAATTTATCACAAAAAATTTGGAGAGGGTGTTATTAGCAATGTTGAGCCAGAAGGTGATGATTTAAAAGTTGATATTCAATTTGATAAAGTTGGACATAAGCGTTTAATGGCAAAATTTGCTAATTTAGAAATAATTTAAAAAATTCGGGATTGGGGGACAGGTCTTCAATCCCGAAATTTTTTTATATTCTAGGAAAGTTATCATAGTATGATAACTTTCTGTAGAAGATAAATATGGCAGAATTAAGATTTTGTAGCAGTTTGCACTGCATACAAAATCTTAATTCTGGTTTTTTGGCTAAATTAAGAATAAAATTTTTAAAATTGCAAATGATAAATAAAGAATAACGCTTATATGCAATATTATTACAACGTTTGACAGACAAAATTTTAAAAAATTTTGGATGATGATAAATGTGGCAAAGCGTAAAGAAAGGATGATAAAAATGGCAGATTTAAATCAAATGGAATTACAAAATTTAAGACATTTTATAGGAGCACATGAGACAATATATCAAAAATTAAACACATATTCAGCACAAGCAGTTGATCCACAAATTAAACAATTATTTACAAAATCAGCTCAAGATGCTTTAAATACAAAACAAAAATTAATGTCTTTTTTAAATAATTAGGAGGTATAAAAGTATGGATGAAAAAACAATGGTAAATGATATTTTGGCTGGAGTTAAATCAGATTTAACAGGATATCAAACAGCTATAACTGAGACCGAAAATATGGGATTAAGACAAGCTTTTCAACAAATAAGAAATAGTGATGAAAGTTTTCAATATGAACTATTTAAGATAGCACAAGCAAAAGGTTATTATAAACCAGCTCAAAAAGTTTCACAAACAGAAGTTGAAACAGTAAAAACTGAATTACAACAATAAATAATTTAGAAATTATTTGAATAGTTTTATACAATATATTAATTTGAGATATCAAGTTTTATATCAATTAATATATCTGTATAAAACTTTTCTTTTTGTTAAAAACAATAAATATAAGTGATTTTTATTTTTGAAATGGATAATCATAATTCTAAATTTAGATTTGTTAAAAAAGATAAGAAATAAGAGCAAGATACATGAAAATTGAAAAAAACTTACGGAAAAAGACAAAAAAGGGTATTGCAAAAAAGAAAAAAAGAGTATAAAATTATGGCATAATATTATGAGGAGAGTTGTAATGTTTAAAAAAGTATTAATACATACACGAAGAACAATGAAATTAATAATTCTGATATCAATATCTATTTTAGCTATTATTGCAGTGATAGCTTCATTTTATAAAATAAGCTATAGTGTAAATCTTAATGGACAAATGATGGGGTATACAGATAATAAAAGTAAATTACAATCAGAAATAAACAACTATATAGAAAAAGGTGAAGACGAAAATGCTGCATTTGTGCAAGTAGATAGTCTACCAGAATACAAGATATGTTTGCTAAAAAGAAATGTTAAATCAAATGATAATGAAATTTTTGATACAATAAAATCTACGGGAATACCATATTACAGATATTATGCTATTTTGGAGAACCAAGAAGAAAAAGTATATGTTCCAAATTTTACAGATGCAGAAGAAATAGTAAATCAATTGAAACAAAAAAGTAGTTCAAATATAGATAGTATAACTATTGCGGAGAAATATGATTCTGAGCTAAAAGTTATGGACAATATTGATGATGCTGTTGCTAGTTTATATGTTGAACCTAAAAATGTAGTCGTTGCATCAAATAAAAATATATCAAAAACTGCTAAAAATACTGCAGTAAAGGCAACTGGTTCTGTAAATACAGCAATGACAATTTCAGGAACTAAAGTAGCTTTGGGAATATCTTTAACAAAACCAGTTTCAGGAATTATATCTTCTAGATTTGGAGCAAGAAGTTCAATTAGAAGTTCGGCACATACTGGTTTAGATATAGCAACATCAACAGGAACACCAGTAATTGCTGCTGCGTCAGGAACTGTTACATTTGCAGGATGGAAAGGCTCATATGGTAATTTGATGGTAATAACACATAGTAATGGAGTTCAAACATATTATGGACATTGTAGCAAACTATATTGTAGTGCAGGACAAACTGTATCACAGGGGCAAACAATAGCTGCGGTTGGCTCTACAGGTAATTCAACAGGGCCACATTTGCATTTTGAAATTAGAGTAAGTGGTGTTGCATATAATCCACAAAATTATTTATATTAAAAAACGAAAATTTGATATGACAAATTTTCGTGTATAATTAGAGAAACGAATGTTAATTAAATATATAATGTTAATAATTATATATATTAATGTTCGTTTTCTTTATTTTGTGCAAATGAAAAATATTGTATACCGGTAGTAATTGCATTATTTTTCATAATTATTTTTCCATGTTCTTTTAATTTGAATTTAAAATTTTTTGTATGATTTTCTAAGTTTGAGAATTCCAGAAGAGATGTATGTAGTATCGACATTGAATTGTTAGATAAATTAATTTTATCAATTACTAAATAATAGGCATTATTAAAAAAGTATAAAATTGCACTTTTATATAAGTTTTTCATGTTTATAGCACGGTTGCTATGTATAAAATCACAAAATTCACAGAAATTCTCAAAAGAGGAAAAATTATAAATTAGGGTGGATGTATTGAACAGTTGTGTTTTTTTTCTTATTGTTAAATTTTTTTTATGTAGATGTTGATTTGTTGCATCTTTTTCGAGATATTTTGTAATTGTAAATATAAAGGTATCATTATTTTGGATGTCTGCTTCTATTAATAATTTATATCCAGTTGTATCAAAATTTACTTCTTGCTCAGCTTTGGTTAGGATTTCCAAAAATAATTTTTGAGATGCTGGTTCTTCTAATAATATTTTATTTATATTTATTTCTTTGTCTTTAAAGTCTTCTTTTTTTAAGATTATTCGTATTTTGTTTTCAGTTAATTTTTCAATTTTCATTTTGTTACCTCCGATACTTTAATTTTATTATACTACTAATACTATTATATTTAAATACACAAAATATGGTAGTTATAATTCCTCAGTTTTATATTTAAGTTTTTCTATTTTTCATTTCAATCAAACGGATATAATATCAAATATAAATAGCTCTTAAGGTGGTATCTAGTGTACAAAGAATTTTAAGAATGTGAATTGCAACAACATGATATTTTTGAGATATAAAAATATTGAAAAATACTTGAAAAAAAAGCAAAATCAAGATATAATAACAAGTGTAAAAAATGTGTATCCGTAAGGACAAAAGAAAAAATGGAGGTAGAAAAATGGCTACAAGAGAAAAAAACATATGGATATTGTTAGTATTTTTATTAGCAGGATTAGTAATAGGGGGATTACTTGGAAAATTAGCAGCAAGTGTACCATGGCTTTGGTGGTTGTCATATGAACAACAATTTGGACTAGAAACACCATTTGTATTAGACTTAAGTGTGTTAAAAATAACATTTGGACTAATGGTAAAAATTAACATAGCAAGCATAATAGGCATGGTTTTGGCAATATTTATATACAAAAAAATATAATAAAGTGGGACAAATAAAAAACGAAAGGAAGTTTTAATTTGTCATTAAAAATAAAAGAATTACCAGAAACAGAAAGACCATATGAAAAATTAGAATTATATGGTGAAAAAACATTATCGAATGCAGAATTATTAGCAATAATAATAAAATCGGGAACAAAAGAAGAAACATCAGTACAAATAGCACAAAAAATTTTAAATCTTAATTATGATCCACAAATGGGTTCACTTAATTTTTTAAAAGATATTTCACTAGAAGAACTTATGCAAATAAAGGGAATAGGAAAAGTAAAAGCAATACAATTGAAGGCAGTAAGTGAATTAGCAATAAGAATGTCAAAACCATCAAATTATAAAAAGGTACAAATTAAATGTACAGAACAATTGGCAAAATTGGTTATGGAGGAATTAAGACTTGAAAAAAGGGAATTTGTAAAGCTATTTTTATTGAATACTAAAAATGAAATATTAAAAAATATGGATATATCTGTTGGGGGTACAAACTTTGCTAATGTAAATATGAAAGAAATTATATCTGAAGCATTAAAAATAAAAGCACCGAAAATCATATTAGTACATAATCATCCATCAGGAGATCCAACACCGAGCAAGGCTGATATTACTTTTACGGATAGGTTATATAATGCTGCAAGAATGTTTGATATTGAATTAATAGATCATATTGTTATTGGAAATATGAAGTTTAAAAGTATTTTTGTTGAAACTAAAAAAATGGTTGAAAAAATAAAAAAAGAAAATTTAAAAATACAAAAGGATGTTGATTAGAAAGGATGAAAAATATGAAGTTTTTTACATTTGGTTCAAAAGATATAGGGATAGATTTAGGAACTGCAAATATTTTGGTTACATTAAAAGGAAAAGGAATAATTTTAAAAGAACCTTCTGTTGTTGCTATAGATAGAAGAACTGGAAATATTATGGCTACAGGAAATGAAGCTAAAGAGATGTTAGGTAGAACACCTGAGCAAATAAAGGCGGTCAGACCGTTAAAAGATGGTGTTATAGCTGATTTTACAGCAACACAATTAATGTTAAAAAATATAATTGAAAAGGTTGAAAAAAGATATAGTGTGGGAAGACCAAGAGTTGTTGTAGGTGTTCCATCTGGAATAACTGAAGTTGAAGAACGTGCAGTAGAAGAATCTGTTATACAAGCAGGAGCAAAAGAAGTATATCTAATTGAGGAACCTATGGCTGCTGCAATAGGAGCATCTTTAGATGTTGCTGAACCAAGTGGAAGTATTATAGTTGACATTGGTGGAGGAACAACTGAAGTAGCTGTAATTTCTTTAGGAGGAATAGTTATAAGCCATTCTTTAAGAGTTGCTGGTGATGAATTAGATGAAGACATTGTAAATTATGTAAAAAGAGAAATGAATTTGGCAATTGGTGAAACAACAGCAGAACAAATAAAGATGCAAATTGGTTGTGCAATGCCACTTATGACTGAAATGACAATGGAAGTAAGAGGAAGAGATTTGACGGATGGATTGCCTAGAACTGAAAAAATTACATCAACTCAAATAGAAGAAGCTTTAAAAGAATCAATATCAAAAATAGTAGATATTGTAAAAGGAACTTTAGAAAAAACTCCACCAGAACTTGCATCAGATATAATGGAAAAAGGAATTGTACTTGCAGGAGGAGGAGCTTTAATTAAAAACTTAGATAAATTATTAAGTATTGAAACTGGAATGCCTGTTTATATAGCGGACGAGCCTCTTGACTGTGTGGTTAGAGGAGCAGGAAAAACATTAGATGATTTGGAAAGACTAAAAACAGTTTTGATTAATTCTAGAAAAAGAAGATAAATATAAAATTTACTTTGAAAGGAGAAGAATATGTATAGGAATAAAAAAAGTGGACTATTGGGAAGTATTATTACAATTATAATCTTGATATTAATAGTTATCTTTTCTAATAGAGAAGCTAATACATCATTCTTTGAAAATATTGCTAATAAGTTGGTTATGCCAGTACAAAATGGGTTAACTTATTTAAAAAATAAAGTTAGTGGAAATTCAACATTCTTTAGTGATATAAGTAATTTAAAAACAGAAAATCAAGAACTAAAAAATAAAAATAGCCAATTGGAACAATCTTTAAGAGAACTTGAAAATATAAGAACAGAAAATGAAACATTAAAAGAGTATTTAGGTTTAACAGAAAAATATGGAGAGTATAAAACAATTCCGGGATATGTAATTAATAAAGACATTAGCAACTATTCAAAAACTATAATTATAAATATAGGGAAAAAGGACGGGATTGAAGAAAATATGACTGTTATAGCTGATGAAGGGTTAGTTGGACACATAGTTTCAGTAACTGATAATACTGCTAAAGTTAGAACTATAGTTGATACATCAAGTTCAGTAAGTTGCTTAATGAGTACAAACAAAGATAGTATTGTATGTAAGGGAACATTAGACAGTAGTTCAGAATTGAAAGCAATGTATATATCTACAGAAGCTAATATGGTTCAAGGTGATAGTGTTGATACATCTGGTTTAGGAGGAATATATCCAAAAGGAATACATGTTGGAACAATAAAAAAAATAGTAACAACAAAAAATATAACTGATAGATATGCTTTAGTTGAAACAGCAGTTGACTTTAGTAAATTAAATACAGTTTTGGTTGTAAAAAATAATTAAAAGGTTTACATATGCCTTTGGAAAGGGATGAAATTAAATTTGAAAAAGTTTTGTATAAATTTGAGTTTAATATTAATAGGCTTTGTTATTTATTTTTTGCAATCAAATTTTTTCAATTGGTTTTCAATTGGAGGAATAAAACCTAATCTTTTTATAATATATATTTTATTTATTGGATTATTTTGTACTAGAAGTATGAGTATCATATATGCTTCTGCTCTGGGAATATTTTTAGATTTAATATTTAATTCTAAAGTAGGAGTAAATTTATTTGGTTATGTTTTGATAGGTGTGATAGGAACTATTTTTAATAAAAACTTTTCAAAAGATAGTAGAATAACAATAATGTTTATGGTGTTTGGAACATCAATTATTTTTGAAACAGTAGTGTATTTCATAAATTATGTTTTGTATTCTACTAATGTAGAAGTAATGAATTTTATAAAAATATTAGTTGTTGAAGTTATATATAACATGATTATAACAATTATTTTATATAGTCCAATTCAAAAATTTGGTTATTATATAGAAAATGAATATAAGGGAAATAAAATATTGACAAAGTATTTTTGAATTTTAGAAAATTTGTTTTGATTTTTAATTTTTTATAAATATATATTTTTAGAATTTTTTAGTTAAATATGCAATATAAGAATTTCTAAAATAAATTGATGGCGCTTTTCCACTTAGTCCTCACTTCGTTCGACGTGAACTCTTTCCATAAATTTATTTAAGAACTTCTAAATATTGCTTTAATTACATCAAAAATTCTAAAAATATATATTTATAAAAATAATAATTATAAAACAAATTGGAATTTATAATAGGAAAGAAGGTGAAAAATTGGCAAGAAAAATTAACAAAAAAGAAATTAATTTTAGATATAATTTAATAACGATTTTTACATATATTGTTGGTGTAATTTTGATTGTGCAATTATTTAACCTTCAAATAGTTAATGGCGCAAAATATAGACAGGAATCTAATACAAGATTAACACGTGAAAGCACATTAGAAGCGGCAAGAGGAGATATATTAGATAGGTCTGGGAATATATTGGTTACATCTAGTCAAAAGTTTAATTTGGAATTATATAAAAGCAAGATAGATACAGAAACTTTAAATAATTCGATATTAAAAATTGTAAATGTATTAGAAAAATATGAAGTTAATTACACAGACTCTTTTCCAATTAGCATAAATCCATTTCAATTTACAATATCAGATGATAATTTGAAAAAATGGAAGAAAAATAATGAAATAGATGAAAGTGCAACAGCAGAGGATGCTTTTTATGTATTTAAAGATAAATATAAAATAAGTAATCAAGATGTTTCAGAAATAAGAAAAATTATAGCAATAAGATATGCAATTTCAATAGAAGGATATAGTAGTACAAAATCTTTAACAATAGCAAAAGATATCCCAAGAGAAGCTATTGCAGAATTTAGTGAGAATTCAGATAATTATCCTGGGATAAATATTTCTGTACAACCTGTTAGATTATATAAAGAGGGAACGTTGGCATCACATATTTTAGGATATGCCGCAAAAATAAGTGATGATGAATATAAAAATTTAAAAGATGATTATGATCAAAATGATTTAATTGGAAAAACAGGAATTGAATCACTTTTTGAAAAATATTTGAAAGGGAAAAAGGGAACAAAACAAATTGATATGGCAGTTGACGGAACAACTACAGCGGAAGTTGTAGAAGATGAAGCAGTTGCTGGTTCAAATGTTATTTTAACAATAGATTCTAAATTACAAAAAATTGCAGAGGAAGCACTAAAAGATAATATAGAAAAAATAAAAAATGGCGGATTTGGTAAGGTTTATGATGCAAAGGGTGGTTCTTGTGTTGTTATGAATGTTAAAACAGGTGAAGTACTTGCAATGGCAAGTTATCCTGATTACAACCCACAATCTTTTGCAAATGGAATAAGTAGTGAAGAATGGAAGAGTTATAATGAAAATATGTCATATCCTTTGTTAAATAAATGTATCCAAAGTGCTTATGAACCAGGTTCTATATTTAAAATGGTTACAGCTATAGCCGGACTTGAATCTGGAAATATATCTTTAACGGAAAGAATAAATGACACAGGTGTATATAAAAAGTATGGAACCGACTGGAAATGTTGGTATTATACAGATTATCATACAGGTCATGGTTACTTAAATGTAATAGGAGCCATTCAAAAGTCATGTAACTTCTTCTTCTATGAAACAGCTGACAGAATGGGGATAGACACATTGGATAAATATGCTAAATATTTTGGATTAGGTACAAAAACAGGAATAGAACTACCAGGAGAAGTTTCAGGTAATTTGGCAAGTAAGGAATATGTAAAATCTATTAATGAAAGTTGGAATCCAGGAGATACAATAAATGCAGCTATTGGACAGGGATATAACAAGTTTACACCATTACAGATGGCAAAATATATAAGTATGGTTGCAAATGGCGGAAATAAAGTAGACGCAAGCATAGTAAAATCTATTCAAAATGCTGATGGAACTGAAGTATCAAAAGATGAAATAAACAAATTTGTTAGTGAAAAATTAGGAATTTCAAAAGATAATGAAAGTGAAGACATTACTTTGAATAGTGAATATGTAAATGCTGTAAAAGAGGGAATGAGGTCTGTTACAAGTGGTGAAGCTGGAACGGCATATGCAAGATTTAAGAATTTTAATATATCTGTAGGTGGAAAAACTGGTTCTGCAGAGGCTGGAAAAGATGCAAATGGAAAAGATATTGTAAATGCATGGTTTGCAGCGTTTGCACCATATGAAGACCCAGAGATTGCAGTTGTTGTAATGGTAGAAAATGGTGGACATGGAAACTATACTGCAGAAGCAGTAAGAAATGTTATGGCTGAATATTTTGGAATGAATACTCAAAACGTAACAGAAGATATGCAAGCAAAATCATATACAGAGAGCATAAGATAAAATTATTAATAAGTGCTAAATTTTATGAAGTTTTGTGAAAGGATGTAGAAATGAGTAACTGTGTAAGTATTAATTTAAAAAGAAATGAAATTATAATAAAAATAGCAGAGGATGCTGAACAAAAGAAAATAATAACTGAATTAACTAAAAAGTTACCGGATTTAAAAAAATTATATAAGGATGAAAAAACACCCATAAAAATTGTAGGAAAAGTATTGAAAAATAAAGAAATAGATGAAATACAAGATTTGATAAAAGAAAAAATAAATGTGGAAATTGATTTTGATATGCCCAAAAGCCTTGGTTTATCAAGTATAACAAGGACATTTAAGCAAGAAGTTGCAATATCAGAAACTAAATTTCATAGAGGGTCTTTAAGATCAGGGCAGAGAATTGAAACAGAAGGCAGTATTGTAATTATTGGAGATGTTAATTCAGGGGCAGAAGTTATTGCTTCAGATAATATTGTTGTGGTTGGAAATCTTAGAGGACTAGCACATGCGGGAGCAAAAGGAAATAAAAATGCAATAATTGCAGCTGGACGTTTGGACTCAGTACAGCTTAGAATTTCTAATATAGTAAAAGAAATTGATAGGGACGAAGAAATAGCACATAAGCAAGCATATATATTTGTCCAAGACGATAAAATTGTAATAGAGTAGATTACGAAATAAGTAATAGAAAGAGTATGATATAAAGCATCTCGTCCTTTACATTTTGCTCATATAAAAAATAGAGTACACCAAGAATGATTAAATCGTCTAAATATAATTTTATACCCATAATTTCAAAAATAGCTTGGTCAGAATTTGAACTGCGTTTAGAATTGTTAGTATTACTAATTGGCTCAGAATTAGTAATACTTTCTTTTTTTTCACTATTATCAATTTCTGATTTGGCTATTTGTTGGTTGAAATTATTATAATGATTATAATATTTATAGTAGTTGTATGGGTAGCCATAGTAAGGAAATCTAAACATTTCTTATTCTCCTTTGTTGTTATCTTTCATGATTTCTGCAATTTTTGCAACATTTAATAAATTCATATAATTATCTAACTGGCCCTTTTTACTATCTCTAAGATATGGTTTTAGTGAGTTTAGAAGATTTGCTCTTGGATCATTTTTTGTATCTTTCATTTTGTTAATGGCTGATGACATTTTCATTACTGTGTTCATATCTAAATTACTAAAATCAAAAGTACTATTTTCTGTTTTTGATTCGTTCTGCTCTTCTTTTTTTACTTGATTGTTTTGATTATTGGCGTTTTGATTTTCTCCTTGATTTGAGAGTATTTTTGAGAAGTTTTGAATCATTTCTGGAGATATGTTTGATATAGCATCTGATAGATTTCCATTGTCTACCATGTTTTTTATGTTCTTCATTGTGTTTTCGTCTATATTCATATTATTCAAATTTACCACCTCCATATAATATATTATTTTTTTAAAATATATATGTAATATTATAATATATATTATATGTAAGATGTAATAAATTGTTACAGTGTTTGATTGAGAAATGTTATAGAAATAATGATGTGTAAGTTTTACTCCTTTGATGGTAGTATATTTGATAGTGTATCTGCTTGAATGAAGTAAAAAATAGAAAATCTTAAATAAAAAAAGAGGAATGCTCAAGAAAAAAATATATTATATGCATATGATTTGATAACTTTTCAGCTTCAATACACAACATAAGAATTTCAAAAAAAATAAATGGCACCCTTCCATAATATGAACTCTTTCCATTTATTTTTTATGAAATTCTAATATTGTTCCAATTGCATTCAAAGATTCTAAAGTCATATGCATATAATATATTTTTAGTTTGAGAGAGGCTCATTTTTTATATTAGATTTTCTTTTTGAACGCAATGAACAAGATACACTATCAAATATACTACCCTCAAGGGAGTGAAATTAATATATCATTTATTTTATAATAACTATGAACTGTAATGTGTAAACCTAAAAAATGGAAAAAAACACAAAAAAACATTGAAAAAAACTAGAGAATGTTGTATAATTTATTCTAGGAGTATTATGTAAAAAGATTATTTTTAAAATATTGTAACAAAAATGTAATACAAACTTAATAAAAATGAAAAAATTATCTTATATGTGTATCCGTAATGTAAAAAATACATTAAAAAAATATACAAAAAAATGTTATTGACATATAGTTGTATACTTTATATTATATATAGGAGAAAAAGTTTTTTATATTTTGGGAGGTAATAATATGAAACAAAAATTTTTACAAGCTGTAACGGCAATGTTATTAATTGTAACATTAACAATGGCAAATTTTTTACTGCTATGTGTTGATGTTGTTTCTTATGCTGCAGAAATAATAAATATGGAAAGTAGTACAAACCATAAAAATGTTGAATATATGGCATATTTTAAAGATGCAGCAGGAAATAAAGTAGATAGCTTAGATGCAAAAACAAATAGTGAAGATTTAAAACTATATTTTCAAGTATCTGTAAAAAAAGAAGGATACTTTAATGGAAATATAACTTTAAATAATGCTAATTTTAAGCTTAAATCAGATGTATTAAGTGATGGAGTAAACAAAATAGAAAACAACACAGTATATTTAAATCAAATTAATGCTGGAGAAAGCAAAGAAATAGAAGTTGGAATTGAACTATTGAAAAATGACCAATTTGATTTAAATTATTTAAACATGGAAAGCAGTATTTCTATTAACGGAATTTATAGAGATAGTACACAAAAAGATATTTCTATAAAAGCAGATAGAGGTGTAACATTAAATTTTGTTAACCCATACACAAGTGCGGAAGAAGCTGTTGTATTGTCACAAAACATTATAACAAATAAAATATTTAAGATTAATGGTGAAGAAAAAAGAATTGTACAGTTGCAAGTTACATCTGGACTAAACAATGACTTGTATCCAGTAAGTAAAACAAGTGTAAATATTCAAACTCCTAAAATTTTAGATAAATATCCTGAAAGTGTTTTAATTAATGCAAATGAAACATTGGTTACAACAGGAAAAACTTTATCAGAAGATAATTGGAAATATGATAAAGAAACAGGAAAAATTGAAATTAATTTAGAAAATACTCAAGAAAATGGTATGGTTTCATGGT
Organism: uncultured Clostridia bacterium; assembly: GCA_934122385.1. Classification (GTDB taxonomy): domain Bacteria; phylum Bacillota; class Clostridia; order TANB77; family CAG-508; genus CAG-269. Next base: position 19,389 of record CAKOWP010000004.1, read on the forward strand.
TAAAAAATGGAAATGATGATTTTGTAGTAACTTATATATATGACAAAGATGTTGAATTTAATAATGACAAATCAGAAATTACATCTCAAATTTCATTATTAGATAAAAACTCAACAGTATATAATGCAGAAAGCGGAATTACTATTACAGGAGAAGAAAAAAATTCTATAGTTACAGCATCAGTTGAACAAAACGAACAAAACATTTATAAAGGAAAATTATATGCTGGAATTTCTAGAGATGTTACATACAAAAATATAGTTGATGTTAATTTGAATAATGTTGAAACTGAAGTTGATGTTAAAGAAAATGATTTAACAATTAATGGAACAAAAGTTACAACTTTATATAAAACATCAAAATTTGATAAAGCACAGGTAGAAAAAGTATTAGGAGAAAATGGAAGATTAATTATATCAAATGCTAATACAGGTGCTGAAATTGCAGTAATAAATAAAAATACAGATGCAGACGAAAATGGAAAAATTAATATTTCTTATCCGGAAAATATTGACAAAGTAATTGTTAGAGTTTCAGAACCAGAAAATATTGGAAGAATAGAAATTGAAACTACTAAATCAATTGAAAAAATAAATAGAGATTTAGTAAAACAAGCTACGGCTATAAATGGTGGTTGTACAGTTTCTTATGTTTCAGAAAATAAAGAAACAGAACTTAATACTGTAGAATCAAATATCAATTTATTAGAAACTGAGACATCAGCAGATTTACAAATAAATAGAACAGAGTTATCTGCCATGACAACAAATAATAATGTGGAATTTAGAGTAACTTTAAAATCTAGAGAAGAAAAAAATGAGTTATTTAAAAATCCAGTTGTTAAAATAGAATTACCTGAAAAAATAAAAGATATACAAGTAAATTCAATAAACTTATTATATGAAGATGAATTGAAAATTAAATCAGCTCAATTAAATGGAAATACTATAGAAATTTCAATGCAAGGTGAACAAACAAAATATAAAGAAGAAGCTATAGATGGTGCTACTATTATAGTAAATGCTAATTTAGCAACAGATACAAAAATTGCAAGTAGTACTGAACAAGTTAAAGTAACATATACAAATGCAAATGCTATAAATTATAGTAATGGAGCAAATGCAGGAATTGTTGCACAAAATATCGATATAGTTTCATACGCTGGGGTTGTAACAACAAACCAGGTTGAAGAATATGGAATTGACCTTGTAAACAATCAAGGCGCAAACGCTGGTGAATTACCGGTATCAACAGACACAAAAACTGTTAATATACAAAAAAGAATAATTAATAACAAAGAAAATAAAATTTCAAATGTTAAAATATTAGGTGTATTCCCAACAAAAGATTCTATAGACTCAAATAGCATTGATATCGAGGTTGGAAACATAGCATTAAGTGGAATAGATGCAAATAGAGCGAAAGTTTATTATTCAGATAATGCTAATGCAACAGAAGATTTGAATAATAAAGAAAATAATTGGTCAGAAAGTATAGCTGATAATAAGAATGTTAAAAAATATTTAGTTGTATTAGATGGAATGGAATTACAAGAAGAAGTTGATTTATCTTATCTAATTACAATTCCTGCAAATCTAGAATATAATGAATCAGCTGAAGAAGGATATACAGTATATTATACAAACTTAACATCACAAGAAAAGGTTGATGTTAATAATATAAGATTAGCTACTCCAAAGGGTGCAGTTATTGATACTACTTTAAAAGCCTTAGTAGCTGGAAATGAAAGCAGTGTAGTTAAAGAAAATGAAGTATTAAGATATGCAGTAGTTGTCTCTAATACAGGTTCAGAAGATATGAAAAATATAAAAGTATCTGCAAAAGTACCAGAAGGAACAACATTTGTTAATTCAGACCAATTAAATAATGAAGTTGTTTTAGATGAAGTGCAATTTGAAGATTCAGAAAAGAAAGATGTAGAATTTAATATTGATAGTTTGGCTCAGGGACAAACTATAACAAAATATTACGAAGTAAAAGTAAATGATGGTATGGCAAATAAAGAAATATCAAATACAGTTACTACACAATATGGAGAAGTAACAAAAACATCAAATGAAGTAAAAACAGGCATTAAAGAAGGTAAAGTAGAATTAAGATTAATTTCTACAGATGCAACAGATGGAAAAGTAGAAGCAGGTTATAGTTATAGATATGTGTTATTATTAACAAATAAAAGTGACAAAGATATAAAAAATGCAAATGTAAAATTTAATACTAATGATACTGCTAAGATTTCAAAAATTTCTTATACTGAAGATGATTTAGGAAAATCAGAATCAAATGTTGATAATATTACTTTAAATATAATAAAAGCTGGTGAAACAAAAGAAATTCTAATGTATGCAACAATGGAGAAAAAAGATATGACAGCTATTTCAGCTAAGGTAAGCACAGACAAAGTTGACTATAATTCAAATGAAATAAGTACAAAAATTGATTCATTTGTAGTATTAGAAATGAAAGCAACTTCAGAAAATAGTGGAAATTATGTGAAATCTGGAGATAAGATTACATATAAAATTAATATTAAAAATACAGGAACAAAGACTGCTGAATCAATAGTATTAAAAGATTGGTTTGACGGAAATGTAGCTTTATCTAAAGTATTAAAAAATGGTGAAGAAATTCAAGCAAGTGAATATACGATTATAGCAGACAGCGATAAAAATAAAAGCAGATTAGGAATAGATGTACCATCATTGAATGCTGGTGAAAGTGTAGAATATCAAATTGAAGTTGTGGTAAATACAATATATGGTAATACATCAGCTATTGAGATAATTAATGAAATGTCACTTGAAGAATATAATATGGAAGTTACAAATGCAAAAATACAACACATATTACAACCAGATAAGGATTTTGTAGATGTTGATCCAGATGATAATAACGGAAATGTAGATCCAGGTAAAAAAGATGATTCTTCAACTGATAATGGAGATAACTCAACAAATGGTAATAAAAAATATGTAATAATTTCAGGAACTGCGTGGGTTGATGCAGATGAAAATGGACAAAAAGATAATCAAGAGCAAACAGCAGAGGGAATTACAGTTAAATTATTAGATGTAACAACAAATAAATTTGTAAAAGATTCAAAAGGAAATGATTTAGAAGTTAAAACTTCATCAACAGGGTTCTATAGTTTTGACAGACTTCAGAAGGGCCAATATTTAGTAGTGTTTGAATATGATACTACAAAATATGGATTAACTACATTTGAAAAAAGTGGAGTTTCAAACGAAATGAATTCAAAAGTTGTTAATAAAACAATAAATGTTGATGGTACAGATAGAAAAGTAGCAGCAACAGAAATTATAAATGTTGATGCAGAAAATATAGCTAATATTAATATTGGTTTAATAACAGCTAAAACTTATGATTTACAATTAGATAAATATATAAGTAAAGTTACAGTTCAAAATAATAAAACAGTAACAAATTCTTATAATGATGTAACATTAGCAAAAGCAGAAATAGATGCAAAACAAGTTAATTCAACTACAGTTGTAGTAGAATATACAATTAAAGTAACAAACAAAGGTGATGTTACAGCATATGTTAAGAAAATAGCTGATTACTTATCAAGTGACTTTAAATTTAGCTCAGAATTAAATAAAGACTGGTATCAATCTGGAAATACAGTATACTGTTCAAGCTTATCAAATGAAAAACTTGAGCCAGGAGAAAGCAAAGAAGTTACTTTAACAGTTATAAAACAAATGAAAGAAAATAATACAGGACTTGTAAATAATACAGCAGAGATTGCTGAATCATATAATGAACTTGGACTTACAGATGTAAATTCTACAGAAGGAAATAAAGTAAAGGGCGAAAATGATATGGGCTCAGCTGACTTAATTATAAGTATTAGAACAGGTCAAGTTGTAACAACAGTATTATTGATAATTTCTTCAATAGTAATTCTTGGAGTTGCAATATACTTTATAAGAAAATTAATAATAAATAGGAATTTAATATAGGAAAGGAGGGAGATAGAATGAAGGAAAAAACAAGAATATTTATATTTGCATTTGTTCTTATAAGTGTTGTAGCTTTGTTAACTACTATGGTAGTTGCAACAAGTAGAGATATATCTGATGTTATAGGAAAAAGCTATACAAAAATAGGCGATGAATATGAATTTGATTTGCAAACTTTAGTTGGTAATAAAAATGCGTATTGTACTCAACATGGAAAAAGAATGAGAACAAATGAATTCGCAAAGTATACATTGGCAAAATATATTGAAATTGATGGTAAAGAAGCAACTGTTTATACTAACAATAATGGTGCTTCAAAAACTTATGCAAATGACAAAAATGCTCAAATGGCATATATTTTAAATCAAGGGCAAGGATATGGAACAGAAACATGGAATGGAGACAAAGGTACAATTACAAATACAGAAGGGCAAAAGGCATTGTGGCATATATTTAATTCATGGGCTGATGGTCTTGAAATGTCAGATTATAAACAAAGCAAAAATGATAATATTGGCAATCAAACTATGAATACAAATGCTGAAAATTATGCAAATGCTGTTGGAAATGTTAAAACTTCAGATAAATCAGCTGGTTCTACATTAAAAGTAACAGGCGCAACAAATAAAAATGGAATAACTGTTATAGATGTAGGCGGATATTATAGAATAGGACCATTCAATTTTAATTTTGAAGGAACAATAACAGATATTGTAACAAAGGGAAATAGTGGTGATATAGCAGATTCTAATATCAGAATTGTTAAGTATTCTGGTGCAACGGCACAAGTAGTTGGAAAGGCTGATGTAAAAACAGGTGAAAGTTTCTATGTTGATGTTAATCAAAATGCAAATTTAAAAACATTTAATGGAATTACTGTAAAAACAACATCAGGAGAAAATGGCGGAGTAGAGGTATATAAATCTAACATTTGGATATTTGATTCTTCAGATCACCAGAATGTATTATACACTCAAACAAGTAAACAAAAAGTTCCATTAGTTGGTGAAGGAAGTGAAGATTATTCAGCAATTCCTTTAACAAGAGAAATAGGACTTAACAAAGTTGATGATAGAGATGATACAAAACCATTAAAAGATATTGGGTTTAAATTTAAAGCGACTGTATATAGAGATTCACAGTGGGTTACAAGATATTTAGGTTCAGACTTAAAATGGAGTGCTACAGATTTAAACGGAGCAAAAGAATTTTTTGTAGACAGCAATGGTGCATTAAATTTAACAATATCAGGAGAAACTGTAAAAACTAATTCTATAAAAGCAATAGAAACAACAAATAAAAATTATGGCTATGATGAAAATGTTGGAAAAGAATATACAGTAGGAGATAGTAGCAAAAAGTTTTTAAATCATCAATATAGAGTAAAACTATCTGGTTATGTATGGTTAGATACACATAAAGGAAAAATAACAGTAAGAGATGATCAATATGATCAAAGTGTTGACAACAATGGAAATGGATTTAATGGAATTACAGTATTTTTAAAAGATAAATCTGGAAATGAAATAAAAAGAACAACTACATCTGAATTGGGATTATATTCTGAAATAAATGGAGGAGAATACCAATTTGTAGATGTTGACCTTGATAAATTACAAAAAGGCGAATACTATGTAGAATTTGAATATTGTGGAATTAAATATCAAGCTGTTGCTGAAAAATTAACACAAAACAATGGTTCAAAATCTAGAGAAACAAGCTCAAGAGACGAATTAGATAGAAAGTTTACAAGTGTAGATGGAAATGGAACAAACAGTCTAAATATCAATGGTGTAACAGTAAATTATAATGGTACAGACACACAATCACATTTAAATTCTATAAAAGATTGTTCAGGTTGTGATGTTTATGCAAATACTAAAGAATCAGGATATGACCTATATAGTGGATTTACACCAACTGCTGAGGAAATCAGATATGTAAATTTAGGACTATATGAAAAAGCACAAACTGATTACCGTATATCACAAGACTTATATAATGTCAGAATAGAAGTTAATGGATTTAATCATATTTATAGATATGGAACAGAAGCTGACGAAGCTAAAAATCAAAGTTCAGAGTGGAATGTAGGCGTACAATTCCAAAATAATAGAGGAACATATAATAGAGCAATATATACAGCAGATGCTGAATATGAAGCTCCAAACCATAAAGATAATGAATTAAAAGTTTATCTAACATATCAAATAAGATTAATAAATGAATCATCATATTTAGCTAGAATTAATAATGTAATAGATTATTCTGATAGTGGATTAAATATGATTGCGGCAGGAACAAGTGTTGATGATAAAGATAAAATATCTGGAGATATAAAATTTGGACAAAAAACATCATATAATGATAACTACTCAAGTAATTTAATAGAAGTTAATTCAACTGTAAAACAAGGAACAGAAAATGTTTTATATGTACAATATGAATTAAATAGAGAATCAGTATTAAAAATAATTAATAATAAAGAATTAATTAATAGTACTGTTGAAATAAACTCATATACAACATTTAAAGATAACAACGAAAATACAACAGTAGCAGTAGTTGACCAAGACTCAGTACCAGGAAATGCTAAACCAGGAGACTTCAATACATATGAAGATGATACATTTGGAGCAAGATCATTAAAGTTAGAATTGAAAAATGCAAGATCAATAGAAGGAACGGTATTTGTTGATGCTTCAGCATTAAATAAAAATAATGAAAGACTTGGTAATGGTATATTTGACAATGGAGAGACAACGGTAGCTGGAGTAAAAGTATCATTAAATGAAATTGGAAAAGATGATAGTAGTTATGATGGCGAAAGAGTATCAATGGAAACTACTACAGATGCAAATGGTAACTTTACATTTACGGGTTATATACCAGGAAATTATAATATAACATATACATGGGGAGATAAAACATATAAAGTTCAATACTATAAAGGAACAATATATGATGAATCTAGAGACCAAAATAATAAAGAATGGTATAAAGTAGATGCAGATACAAGAAAAACTGACGCATTAGATAGTGAAGATGCAAGAAGAACAATAGATGCAGAAATGAGAAAAATAACTAAAAATAATCTTGAGGATGAAATTAACAAAGCATATGAAAGTGGTTCAGATACAATAAAAACAACAACTATGAATTCTACAACACCAGGAATGGCATTTAGTGTTGAATATGATACAACTATAACAGACGGAAATGATGATAAAGTAGAATTTAAAGTTAAAAATATTGACTTTGGTATTGTAGAAAGACCAAAACAAAAAATGGAAATTTCTAAGAGAGTTTCAGCATTTAAAATTACATTAGCAAATGGCCAAGTATTAGTAGACGCAACAATTGATGAAAAAGGAAAATTACAAGGTTCACATGATTATGTAACTTATATGGGACCATCTTTTACAAATAATATAAATGTTAATGGTATTGTTAGGGCAGAAATAGATAATGAATTAATACAAGGAGCAAAATTAGAGGCAACATATTCAATAAAAGTAACTAATACGAGTGAAAAAGATTATGATTCAAAAAGATATTATCAATATGGAAAAATAGATAAAGGTGCACAACTTGTTAAAAATTCAGCTACAGGAGTAATTGATTATCTAGATAAAAGATTAACAAGTAATAACAATGATGGTTGGGAAGAAAAAAATCAAGCATACTTAAATGATGTAAATGCAAGTGAAAAAGATAATACTGAATATATAAATACTACGATTACTTACTTTACTAGTCAATTATCAAAACCTTTAGCACCAGGAGATTCTAATGAAGTTACATTTAATGTTTCTAAATTGTTAGCAAGTTCAGAAGATAATACATTTGATAATAAGACAGAAATTGTTGATGTTACAAAGAGCGATGGATTTAATACAGGTACACCAGTTGCAGTTACATGGAATAATGGAAGATTCTTCTTTAATAAAGATAATTCTGAAGAAATCGTAGTTATACCAAGTACTGGTGAAAATAGAAATTATACAGTACCTACTATAGTAGGAATTGTGGCAATTACTATATTAGGAGTTGGAGTATTCCTTATTAAGAAATTTGCTATAGATAAAAAATAATATAAAATAAAAGAGCATTCTTAAAAAAGAGTGTTCTTTTTTTGTGCAAAAATTTAAAATATATTGCAAAATCTGCTAAATTATAATAAAATAAGGAAAGTAAAAAGATAAATAATAAAGAAAAAATAAATTATATATCACAAATTGTAAAAAACTTTTTTTGAATCAGTTTCTAAAAAAGACAAAAAATACCAAGGACAAGTAGTAAAATGATGCTATAAAAGTTTAAGAGGTGGTAAGGATGTTTCAAAATATAAACGAAAGTACAGTAGAAAATCAAAACTATGAAGAAAATAAAAAAGAAAAAAAGAAAATAGAATTATTTGCAGATGTATTTTCTATAAAAAATATACCGATATATATTGTTTCATTATTGATATCAATGGTTGGGATTACAGGAGATGTATCGCCATTTAGTATTAGTATATTAGGGGCAAGCATAGCAAATTCTGTTCCATTACTAGGGATAGTGCTTTTTGGAATTATAGGAAATGCAATAAAATTTGGAATAAGTGGAGCGTTAACATATATATTAACAGCATTGGTATTAATTGTTACAATGTTTTTGATAAAGCCAAGATATATTGATGACGAACAAAACGAAAAAGTTAAATTATCTAAAAATATTTTTATTGCATCAATGATAATTCAACTTGCTAAAATAGGAATAAGTGGATTTACATTATATGATGTATTATCTGTTATATGTTTTTCTATTATAGCTGTAGTATTTTATAAGATATTCGTAAATTCTATATTAGCTCTTAGTGGCTTTGTAGAAGGAAAAGCTTTTTCTATTGAAGAAATTTTGGGTGCTAGTTTGATGGTTGCAATATCTGTAAGCGCTTTTGGAGACTTAAACATATTAGGTTTTTCTATTAGAAATATTTTAAGCATATTAATAGTTTTGATATTAGGATGGAAAAATGGAGTATTAGTTGGAACAACAGCAGGTGTTACAATAGGAGTTACTCTTGGAGTTATAACATCATCAGACCCTGTAATGGTTGCTGCATATGCAATATCTGGTATGATAGCAGGAGTGTTAAATAAATTTGGAAAAGTAGGGGTTATAATAGGATTTTGCTTAGGTAACATAGTACTTGCATATGTTTCTAACGGATATACAGTAGAACTTATTCATTTTAAAGAAATATTAATTGCATCTATTGGACTTTTAGCAGTTCCTAAATCAGTACAAATAAATATCCAAGAATTTATGGGCAATTCAAAACTATTACCAGTATTTCCAGATAGGGCTTTAAATAAAAGCAAAGAAACTGCTGAGAGGTTAAACAATGTTTCTGATACAATTCAAGAGATGGCAAAAACATATAAAGCAGAAAAAGTTCAAATGGAAGAAGAACCAATTTTATCAAATAAAGATATATTTGTTTCTGAATTATTAGACAATTTGAGTGGCTATGAAAATAATATGTTATATGAAGATATTTCAAAGGTTGATGGCCTTATTGTAGACGAAATATTTAAAGTATTAGTAGATAAACAAGAAATTTCAAGAGAATTGTTACTTGATATATTTGCAAAATGTAATAGTTACATAGTTGGATTTGATGATAAAAAAATAAGTGAATATTTAGAAGAAAATATTTCTCAAATGGTTAGAGTTATTAATATGTCATATAAAATTAGTAAATCAAATTTTGTATGGCAAAAGAAATTTGAAGAAAACAAAAAAAATATAGAAACTCAACTTCAGGGCGTGTCAAAAGCTATTTCTAATATAGCAGAAAATATTGAAAAAAATATTAAAAATGAAGAACAATATAGTAATCAAAAGAAACAAGTTATTGAATTGCTAAAACAAAAAGAAATAGAAGTTCAAGAAATTTCTATACAAAGAGAAGATAGATTTTTAGTAGAAATTTACATGGAAAAATCAAATATTACTGATACAGAATATATTGAAAATGTACTTACAGAAGTTTTAAAAGAGAACATTGTATTTAATGAAGATGCAAGTGTTGGAAATAGACTAAACTTTTTATCTGATGATAAATTTGTTATGGCTATTGGGAATTCAAGCAATGTAAAAAGCAATAGTAAAGTTTCTGGAGATAGTGTATTAAATATTAGACTAAAAGATGGAAAGTATTTGGTAGCTTTAAGTGATGGAATGGGTTCTGGAGAAGATGCTAGACAAAGTAGTGACAAAGCTTTGAAAATGTTAGAGAATTTATTGTTGTCTGGATTCGATAAGAAAACTTCTTTGGAATTGATAAATTCAAGCTTGATTAATCAAAATGAAGAAATTTTTGCAACTTTGGATATTGCAATTATTGATTTGTATAATGGAAATATTGAGTTTGTTAAAAGTGGGGCTTGTCCAACATATATTAAAAATAGGAATAGTGTTCAACTTATTAAGGCTAATTCGCTTCCTGCAGGTATTATTAATGAAACAAATTTGCAGTCTTTTGATAGGGATATTTCTTCTGGTGATATTATGCTTATGTGTACAGATGGTGTTTTGGATTCTAATGTTGAGTATAAAAATAAGGAGTTATGGGTTAAGTATTTGTTTGAGGATATTGAGACAAATAATACTCAAAAAATTGCGGATTTGGTTTTGAATGAGGCTGTTGATAATGGGTATGGGACTGCTAAAGATGATATGAGTGTTGTGGTTTGCAAGTTCTTAAATAAACAATAAAAAAATGGTGGTTACAATTCACAGCTCCAAAAAATTTGTGTGCAAGTTGCTACCTTAAGGGTTATATATATTTGATATTGTATTCTGTTCATTACGTTTAAAAAGAAAATCTAAAATACCTAACTGAGCCTCTCTCACTTAGGACAGAAATGTATATATGTATATGATTTTAAACTTTTCGAATGTGATTAGAGCAATATTAGAATTTCTTAAATAAATTTATGGAAAGCGTTCACGTCGAGCGAAGCGAGGACTAAGTGGAATTATCCATCAATTTATTTTAGAAATTCTTATGTTGCGTATTGAACAGAGAAAATGTTTCAAATCATATACATATATACATTTCTGTCGTGAGCATTCCTCAGTTATTTATTTAAGATTTTCTATTTTTCACTTCAATCAAACAAATACAATATCAAATATATATAACCCTTAAGGTAGCAACTTGCACACAAAAATTTTTTAAAGCTGTGAATTGTAAAAAATGGTATGAAAAACATACCATTTTTATTGTTTTTTGCTTGAAAATTGGTGCGTATTATGATATATTTTAGGAGTGAATAGGAGGCTGAAGTAATGAGTAGAGGAAGAAGATATGATACAGAACCAAAATTGAATATGAAAAAAGTATTTGCAGTAGCTATTGCAATAATAGTAATAATAATGTTCATATTCATAATAAAGGGACTACTAACAAAAGATACAACCTCAGGAAAAATAACAACAAAAAGTTATTTTACATCATATAAAGACAATAAATGGGGAGTTATAGATTCAACAGGAAACAATGTAATTGACCCATCATATAAAGAAATGATAATAGTACCAAATCCTAAAAAAGGTGTGTTTATTTGTACATATGATGTGAATTATGATACAGGTGAATATAAAACAAAAGCTTTAAATGATAAAAATGAAGAAATATTTAAAGAATATGATAAAATAGAGGCAATTCAAAATACTGACAAGTCTGGAAATCTTATATATGAACAAAATGTATTAAAAGTACAAAAAGATGGAAAATATGGTTTAATAGATTTTGATGGAAAAGAAGTTATTTCTATGGATTATCAAGATATAACAGCAATTTCAGGAATTGAAAATTCTTTTAAAGTAAAAAAAGATAATAAGTATGGAATAGTGGATAGTGATGGAAAGACAGTTATTCAAGCACAATATGCAGATATTGATATTTTAGGAAAAGATAATAAATCTGGATTTATTGTTAAAAATGATAGTGGAAAATATGGAATTGTAGATTATTCAAATACACAAGTTTTAGAATCAAAATATGATTCAATTGAAAAAGTGTATGGAAATGATATGTATGTTGTAACTGTAAATGGAAAGCAAAAAATTGTAAATAAACAAGAAAGTGATGTTTTAACAAGTGGATTTGATTTGATAAAACAAATATTGTCATCACAAGAAAATGCAGTAATATTTGTTAAAAATAATAAATATGGAATAATGGATGTTACTGGAAAAACTATAATAGAAGCACAATATGATAAATTGGAAGAGACAAAAGCTGGAACATTTATCGCTGTAAAAGATGGTAAATATGGAATTATAAATATCAATAAAGAGGAAAAATTACCATTTGAATATAGTTCAATAACATATAATGAAAAAGCAGATATTTATATTACGGAAGATGAAGTTTATAATTCTAATATATTAAATAGTAATCTAGAAACTAAGGCATCAGGAATTTTTATAGAATTAAATGAGAATAAGGGTTACATTAAATTAAGAGTTGACGATGAATATAAATATTATAACTTTAAATTTGAGGAAAAATCTGAAAAGGATATATTCCCAAGTAGAACATTATTTTTAAGTAAAAAAGATGGAAAATACGGATATGTAGATAAAGATGGAAAAGTTATTGTTAATTATATTTATGATGATGCTATGGAACAAAATGATTATGGATTTTCAGCAGTTAAAAAAGATGGAAAATGGGGAAGTATTGATAGTAAAGGAAATGTAACACAAGAACCTACATATAATTTAGATGAATATTTATTAATAGATTTTATAGGAAGATGGCATTTTGGTAAGGACATCAATATGAATTATTATAACCAATTGTAAACTTAAAAGAATTAAATTTTCCTAGTTAAAATTTAATTCTTTTATTGATATAAATTAATACACAAGTAAAATCACTAAATGAATAAATTAATTATAAGAGTTTATTTATAAAAGAGAGGAATGAAATAAAAAATGGAACTAAAGATGAATTACCAATATACATACTTTGTACATCCTTTTGTAGTAAAGGAAAGTAAATTTCAAAAATATATACAAAGCCTATTAAGAAATAAAAACTTTAAACTTAGAGTATTTCAAAAAAGTAAGGATATAGAATTATATAATTATTTTTCGCCTAAAACAAGAGAAATGCTATTTTCAGGTTTTGCACATTCTAAATCAAAATTAGAAAAACTAGAAGCATTACCAGATGATACAAAGTCTGCTATTTTAAGCAAATATCCTTGTACTATTTTTGAGTATAAATTGGAAGAAGACATACAGGGGAAAACAGCTGAAGATAAAGGAATATTTTTTAAAATTCAAAAAATTGAAGTAATATGTTTTAATTCTGGAATTTGTTTTTTTACAATGAAAACAAATGTTGAGGATAGCAAAGATTTTGCTGATATTTTGAATTTTAATTATAAATTTAGAGATATAAAACAGGAAAATGTTTTAAACAATTATGATAAAATTTATTTACAAACAAGTACTTTTAGTGATGTAAGCAAATTAACTGAATTTATAAAAAGTATTACTGGTTCTGATATAGAAACTATGAAACTTGATATAGATACACAAAGATTTTTAACATATTCATATGTTTGTATTGATAGAGAAGCTTGGAACTCAAATAAGAATTTTGAAGATATTGAATATAATTTTGTGAAATATGCTAATTTTTTGGCAGCAGATAATTCTGTTGATTTAAAACAAAATAAGGCAGTTGAATTTTCACAATGGAAATATGCAAAATTTGGTTTTACAAAACAGGGAGTTGTATTATTTACATCTAGCAGTGATATCAACAATTTTACGGATTTACCTGATAAATTTGAAAATGAATATTTTTATACATACATATTGAACTTGTATAAAAAAATATATTTAAAGAAATTAGAAACTGAATTTAAAAAAGCATCAAATTTGAAGGTTACAAGAAAGAAATTTATTGAATTTACTAAAAATTTATGGGTTTTAGATATTACGGAAGATGAAATTGGTTCTAATATAAATTATAGATTATCAAAGATTTTTGAACTGGATAAATTGTATTATGAAATTAAAACTAAATATGATATTTTGTATAAGGAAATGAATATTGAAAAAAATTCAAAAGGTATTATATTTGTGACTATTATTTTAGTAATATCATTAATTTTTAATGTTCTTAATTATGTAGAAATGATTAAATTGAAGTAAGTGAATTTCTAAAAAATAAGTACAATTTGAGATATGGTTTTCATAGGGGGATAGAGAATTTATGAAGATTAGTTGTGGAACAGATATTATTGAAGTTGATAGAGTTAGAACTAGCATAGAGAATGTTGGAGAAAAGTTTTTAAAAAAGGTTTTTACTGATAATGAGATTAGATATTGTGAATCTAAAAAAACACAAAAATACCAACATTATGCTGGTAGATTTGCAGCAAAAGAGGCGGTATTTAAAGCAATTTCAAGACAATTAGAAGATAAGTATTCTGTGTGCTGGAAAGATATTGAAGTAGAAAATGATAGTCAAGGTAGACCAAGTGTGAATTTATTTAATGTTGATATGAAAAAAATCGAAAATATTGATATAAGTATTTCTCATTGTAAATCATATGCTACTGCAAATGTTGTTGTTCTTTTTAAAGAATAGTATTTGTAACAAAAATTTGTGCAATATGAAGTTAAAATGAATTATTAACATTTTTAGATAAGAAATTGAAAGGGAAAATAAATGAGTTTATTTGATAGTCATAGTCATTTAAATGACGAAAAATTTGAAAAAGATAGAGATAAAATAATTAAAGAAATTTATGAGTCTGGAGTAACTAATTTTATTACAGCAGGATATAGTGTTGAAAGTTCAAAAAAAGCGATAGAAATATCTGAAAAATATGACTTTATATACACAACAGCAGGGGTTTCACCTAATGATATTCCACAAACTGAAGAAGAATTGTGGAAACAATTAAATGAAATTGAAGAAATTGCTAAAAATAATAATAAAGTTGTTGCAATAGGGGAGATAGGACTTGATTATTATTGGAATACAGATAATAAAGAATTACAGAAAAAAGCATTTATTGAACAAATAAAAATAGCCAATAAATGTGGATTACCAATTGTTATTCATACAAGAGACGCAGTTATGGATACATTACAAATTTTAAAGGAAAATCCAGTTGTAAAAAAAGGAGTATTCCATTGCTGTCCACAAAATAGAGAACTAATAAAAGAGGGATTAAAGCTTGGATTTTATATATCTTTTGCAGGACCAATTACTTTTAAAAGTTCAAAAAATGCAGTAGAAATGATCAATTTAGTTCCTAATGATAGAATTTTAATAGAAACAGATAGTCCATATCTTGCACCAGAACCTGTTAGAGGAACACGTAATACACCGGCAAATGTAAGATTTGTTGCTCAAAAAATTGCTGATGCAAAGGGTTTGACTTTAGAAGAAGTTGAAAAAATAACTTTTGAAAATACAAAATGTCTCTTTGGGGACGGTTCTGTTTGAGACATCGGTTCCGGATGAGACATAAAAGAATAAAAAATGTCCTTTTTTGAGACGATGTCGTTTTCAGAACCGTCCCCCAAAGGACATTTTTGTTTATCTAATATTTCTTAAAGCTTCAATTCTATCTTCTGTACTTGGGTGAGTTGACCAAATTGAAGAAGATTTCTTTTTACCTTTTTCCCCATTTTTCTTAAATGGATTTATAATATACATATTTGCAGTAGCAGAATTTGCTGACTGTAATTCATTTGGGTCATTTTCAAGTTTTTGTAAAGCTGATATTAATCCATCTGGATTACGAGTAAATTCTACAGCCGTACTATCTGCTAAAAATTCTCTTTTTCTAGAAAGAGCAAGTTGCATTAAAGTACCAAAAATAGGTGATAATATTAAACAAATTAAACCTAATAACATAAGTACTCCATTAGCTTTGCTTTCACTATCTCTGTCTTTCGTACCACCCCAGAAAAGAACTCTTGAGAACATATCTGATAACATTACAATAAGACCTACAAATACTGATACAACAGCGCTTAAAAGAATATCATAATTTTTAATATGGCTCATTTCATGGGCGATAACGCCTTCTAATTCATAATAATCTAATTTTTCTAATAAACCAGTAGTAACACAAATTACAGCATGTTCTGGATTTCTACCTGTTGCAAATGCATTAGGTTGAGCATCTTCTACTACATATAAATCAGGCTTTTTTGGAAGTCCTGCAGTTACCATTAAAGCATCTAAAATATTTACAAGTTTTAAATCCTCTTCTCTTGTTGCAGGTCTTGCGTGACATGAAGCTAAAACAATTTTATCACTAAAATAATAAGAACCCCAAGCACTTGCTATAGAAAAAATTAATGCAATTACAATTGATAAACTACCTAATTCTAAAGCATTACAAATATAATAAACAATTAGAGTTATTACAAGTATAAATATTGATACGATTATTCCAGATTCAATTTTATTTTTTTTACTAGTCGCAAACATATAAATCTCCTTTCACATAATTAAGATTATCTAAAATAAAAAGGGGTGCCTAAAAGACAACCCCTTAAAATTTACTTATGCATTTTTACCAAAATCAACTTTTACATTTTTTCTAGCTTCAGCGCTTTCAGCTGCGAATAATTCGCGAGGTTGGAAATTGAACATTCCTGCAATTATGTTAGAAGGGAAAAGTTGTAATTTTTGGTTGTACATTGTTACACTATCATTGTAGAATTGTCTAGAAAAAGAAATTTTATTTTCTGTATTTCTTAATTCTTCAGATAATTCAGAAAAGTTTTGATTTGCTTTTAATTCTGGATAACTTTCTGAAACAGCCATTATTGTTTTTAATGCTCCTGAAAGTTGATTATCTAAATCAGCTTTTTCAGCAACTGTTCCAGCGTTTGCCCAAGAAGTTCTTAATTGTGCTATTTTTTCAAAAGTTTCTGATTCGTGTGATGTATATCCTTTTACAGTTTCAACAAAGTTTGGAATTAAATCAAATCTTCTTTGTAATTGTACATCGATTTGGCTCCAAGCATTGTCAACTTTTACTCTAGCAGATACTAATCCATTGTACATTGATATTATTGCAATTACGATTATTACTACTATTGCTAATATAATCCATCCCATAGTTTTGCCTCCTTTTTTATTATATACAATTTATAAATTGATAATAACATAAATTGCGTTTTTTAACAAGGGCTTTTAAATAAAATTTTAGAAATAAAAAGATATGTGTAGCCAACACATATCGAACATCTTATAATCTTTTAATCTCTTAACTTATAAGCTACATATAGTATATAATGTTTTTTTAATAAAGTCAATTCTTTTTTGTAAAAATATACTATATGAATTATTATATGAATAAAATATAATAAATATTCAAAAAAAATATGTACTATTTCCAAGGCTTACAGCATATACTATAATGAACCACTTGTAGTTCTAAGCTTGTACAAATTTGACAAAAACACAAAAATATAGTATAATTAAAAGCGATGCCAAAAGGAGGTATTAAAAATTTATGAAAAAAGAAGAAAAAGCTTCAATTTCTATAATGAAAATCATATGTGTTAGTATAATATTAATATTAATTTCAGGAATAGGAGTAATGGCAGTAAGTACAAACTTGAAAGATATTAAAATAGTACTACAAAATGGATATGAATTAACAGTATTAACATCAAAAACAACTGTTAATGAAATATTAGAAGAAAATAATATTGTCTTAAATGAAAATCAAAAAACAATACCAGAAGCTAAAGAAGAAGTAACAGCAGGAACTGTTATAAAAATAGTAGATAAATCATATAACGAAGTTCAAATAGCAAAAGTTTCTGAAGAGGGAGTACAAACAACATTAGACGATTTATTAAATAATTATGCTCCAATTACAGAAAAAATAGTTACAGAGCAAGTTGAAATACCTTATGAAACAGTAACAAAAAATTCAGCAGGAACAAGTACAAATACAACAAATAAAGTGTTACAACAAGGAAAAAATGGACTAAAAGAAGTAACATATAAAATAAAATATCAAAATGAAGTAGAAATTGAAAAAACACAATTATCTGAAAAGGTAATTACAGAACCTGTAAATAAAATAGTACAGGTAAATAAAATAACATCAAGAGCAGGAACAACAACAAGAGCTGCAGCAACTACAGCAGCTACAACAACAGCAGCAACAGCTGGAACACAAGTATATAAAATAACAGCATATTGTCCATGTGCAAAATGTTGTGGTAAAGCGACAGGAAGAACAGCAATGGGAACAACAGCTACAGCAGGTAGAACTGTTGCAGCGTCTGGAAAATTTGCATTTGGTACAAAATTAAATATTAATGGTCATGTATATACTGTTGAAGACAGGGGTGGGGCTATTAATGGAAATAAAATCGACATATTTGTAAATTCTCATGCCGAAGCATTAGCTTGGGGTGTAAGATATTTACCAGTAAGTGTTGCTCAATAATAACATATGATTTATAGGGACTCTAGTGATAGAGTCTTTTTGTTATTTTAGGGACGGTTCTGCTTGAGACATTTGCTATTTTGTAGTAAATGTAGTACAATATAAATGTATTAAAAAATATAGGAGATAGATTTATGAAATTAATATCATGGAATGTAAATGGAATAAGAGCATGTTTAAACAAAGGCTTTGCAGACGTATTTAAGCAATTAGATGCAGACGTATTTTGTATACAAGAAACAAAATGCCAACCAGAACAAGTAGAATTAGAATTTGAAGGATATACAAGTTATTGGAATAGTGCAGAGAAAAAAGGATATTCCGGAACAGTAATATTTACAAAACAAAAACCTTTAAATGTAACTTATGGGATAGGAATAGAAGAACATGACAAAGAAGGAAGAGTAATTACACTAGAATTTGAAAAATTCTATATGGTAGATATATATACACCAAATTCAAAAAGAGAATTGGAAAGATTAGACTATAGACAAATATGGGAAGATGAAATTAGAAATTACTTGTTAAAATTAAATGAGACAAAACCAGTTATAATGTGTGGAGATTTAAATGTGGCACATGAAGAAATAGACTTAAAAAATCCAAAAACAAATAGACACAATGCGGGTTTTACAGATGAAGAACGCAAAAAAATGACTGAATTACTAGATGTTGGCTTTACAGATTCATTTAGATATCTATATCCAGATAAAGAAAATGCATATAGTTGGTGGTCATATATGGGGCATGCAAGAGAAAAAAATGTAGGCTGGAGAATTGATTACTTTATTGTATCAAAATCAATAGAGAATGAAATAAAAGAAGCAACAATATACCCAGAAATTATGGGTAGTGACCATTGTCCGGTGGGATTAGAAATTTTTTAATAATGTGTATTGTTGAAAACAATTATTGTTTTGATTATGTCAAATTAAATTGTTTTTCAACGGTAGTAAGGAAAGGAGCAAAAATAAATGGAAGAAATAAAACAAGGGTGGAAAAAAAGAATATCATGGTTATTAATAGCAATAACTGTAGTAATTATATATAAAATGTTAGACAACTTTTCAAATGTTACAGAATGGTTTGGAACATTTTTCAGGATATTAAAACCATTTTTAGCAGGGTTATTAATATCATATATTTTATTTATGCCATGTAAAAAAATAGAAGGTATATTAGAAAAATCAAAATTAAAATTTGTGAAAAAGAAGGCAAGGGGATTATCTGTAATTACTACATACATAATTTTTGTTTTAATAGTAATTATTATAATAAACTGCATTTTTCCTGTATTAAAAGAAAGTGTAGTTGAATTGGTTGGAAATATACCAGGATATTATGAGACTTTAGTTAATAAATATAAAGAATTACCCGAAGATTCAGTATTAAAAAGTGATGTTATAAAAGATAAAATGACAGAATTATCAAATATTGATATGAAACAATTTTTAAGTATAAATAATGAAAAAATAATTGAATATGTAAAAAATATTATAAATATCTTCTCAGGAATTTTTGATGTATTTGTATCAATAATAGTTTCAGTTTATATTTTGTTACAAAGAACAACGATTATGAAATTTTTAAGAAGATTTGCAAGAGCCTTATTTAAAAAGAACACTTACGAAGCGGTTAATAAATATTTTACAAAGGCAAATGAAGTTTTCTTTACATTTATATCAAGTCAATTGTTAGATGCAGTTATAGTTGGAATTTTAACAACGATTGCAATGTTAATAATTAAAGTAAAATATGCTCCATTAATAGGTTTTACAATTGGGTTATTTAATATGATTCCATATATTGGAGCGATAGTAGCTGTTGGAATTGGGATTTTGATTACATTTATAACAGGTGGACTTGGAAAAGCTATTGCTATGGCTGTTGTTGTTATAATTTTACAACAAATTGATGCTAATATTATAAATCCTAAAATAATAGGAGTGTCTTTGGAAGTTAGTCCATTGCTTGTCATTTTTGCGGTTACTGTTGGAGGTGCTTATTTTGGAATAATGGGTATGTTCTTAGGTGTACCAATTGCGGTTGTTATTAAAACAGTTTTAAATGACTGGATTGATAATAAAAATAAGTTTAGAGATGAACAAGAAAAATTAATTGAAAAAAGTGAATAAAATAAAATACCTTATAAGTTCGAAAAAATCAGTTTGATATATGACTTTTTTGAATTTATAAGGTATTTATTTTTTATTTATTTTTCTTTTTCCCGACAATAACAGAAATAATTATTGCAACTAAAATAACAGCAATTATCGCAATTAATCCGGGCCAACCTAAAACAGCAACGAATTTGCTACCTAATGACATTATTATTCCAGCAAGAATTACACCTAGGGCCACAGCGCTTACACTAGTTTTGAAATCTAAATTCAAGAAACTAGCAGCCAATGTTCCAGTCCAAGCACCTGTTCCTGGAAGTGGAATTCCCACAAAAAGTAATAATGCAAAGAAAATACCTTTATTTCCAGCTGTTTCTTTTAATTTTTCTCCACCTTTTTCACCTTTTTCTAAACACCATGTGAAAAATTTTCCAATCAATTTTTTGTCTTTTCCCCATTCAAGCACTTTTCTTGCAAATAGATAAATAATAGGAACTGGTAACATGTTAAATATAATTGCTATTGGATAGTATAAAAATATATTTAAACCTAAACCTTCAGCTATTGGTATAGCTCCTCTTAGTTCTACTATTGGTACCATACTGACAAATGCTACTATTATGTATTTTACGATAAGTGGTAAACTTGACATTTTGTTTTCTCCTTTCATTTTAAGTATATTAAACTTTTTGTATTTTACTATAGATTAAAAAAAATGTCTATAGTACTTTGTAAAAATATTGTAATGAAAATTTAATATAATTAGGGGAATACTATTTCCGTAGATATTTTTAGAAGATGAAGTTTGTTGACATACATAAGTATATTGAAAATGATAAATTAATATCGTATACTGACATCGAATGTCATGAAATTATATATCATGTAATGAGAAAATATTTTAATAAAATTTAAGGAGGAAAAAGAGATGATTGGAAAGAGAAAAAATAAAATTTTGGCTGTTGGAATAACATTAGCTATAAGTGTATTAATGCCTTTTGGAAATGTAAAAGCAGCTTTACAGGCAAATCCGAATACACATTATACAAAATCAGATAATCCAACAAATTGGATGTCTAATATGAGAAAAATGGAGGAAACTGGAAATGCAATGGGATTAAGTGAAACATTTAATTCTGATTTAACAGCGTCAAGTAAAAGTAATAATATTGATGTTCATATGATGAGGAGTACAGAATATGGAGCAATAGCAATACTTTCAGCATCAGGATATGGAAATTCACAAACATTACAAAATAGTTCAGTAAAAACATCAACTGGAAATAAAACAGGAGTTTATTTTAGTGGAAACAACTGGGAGTGGGTTGCAGGAGGATATAGTGGACATATATTTGGTGGAGTAAATTTAAGATATTTTGACACGTATTCGGAAGATAAAGGTTCCGCTAGAATAGGTGATGCATTAGGAAGTGCATATACTACAAACCCAGGAGGTACCGGATGGCACTCAGCATCTAACAGTACATGGGTCGATAATGGCAGTTGGGCTTACTTTAGACGTGGCAATGGAGGATTGTTTAGTTTCTACGCCTACCTTGATTGGGAAGGAAATTGTGCCCGTGGCGTAGCTGTAGTAGGTCAAGGCTTTTAAAAACAAAATGTTTCAATTGCAAAAATAAAAAAAGATTAAAAATATAAAAAACACATATAAAATATGGGAGAAAAATAGTGAAAAACAAGCTAAAAAATAAATTAGGAATAACTCTAATTGCACTCGTAATAACAATTATTATTCTTCTAATATTAGCAGGAGTAACAATATCAGGAATTGTTAATGGAGGATTAACAACAAGGGCAAAAGAAGCGGAATTTAAGACAAGAATGGCAGAATATAGAGACAGTACAAATACATATGTATCATGGCAAGTAATGGAAAATATGGACTCAAACACAGATAAAATAAATTCGGGTGAAGTTTTAAAAGACGCAATAGACAAAGAAATAGTAACAGACATAAAAAAAGAAGATGTTACAACTAATATAGAAGATATTTTAAAGGACATTAAAAAAAGTGACAAAGAAATTGTTGTAGTGTACAAAGGCGAACTTTATTATGTATCAAATGACAAAATAAAAAATAATGAGAAACAAGTCAAATGGTGCAATGATATAGGAATAAAAGTTTTGGAATACAAAGAACCAGAGGGAATCGTTGTAAAAACTGGAAAGTATGAATTAGTAAATGGAGTTTATTTGTGTACACCAAAATTGGATGAGGGCTTTAAGAGTGATAGAACAAGATATTTAGAGGTAAATAATCAAGGTAATTTAACACCAGGAAATTGGATAGACGAAAATCCAACAGAAAGTTGGTATGATTATAAAAATGGTAAATGGGCTAATATTTTGGTTGAAAATAATGGTTCTGAAATTTATTATACTTGGATACCAAGATATTGTTTTAAATTGGATCAATCAGCTCAGAGAAGTGATGTTAAATTCATAGATACGGATAATAACTACAAAGATGAAAATGGAAATGTAACACCATGGGAGAGTAAAGATGGAGTAAAAGGATTAAAAGAACAAGGATATCAAATCCCAGAGGCATTTACATTTAATGATCAAGAGCTAGACGGATATTGGACAATGAAATATACAGCAGGAGATATTATAACACCATCAACTATAAATTATGATATGTCAGTATCTAAAGGAATAATCACATTAAAAAATATTACATTAAATACAAGTATTACAAATAAAAATCCAATAACTAAATATATAGTAGCATTAAATGGAAAAGTAGTTCAAACAATTGATAAGGCGCCAGATGTTAGTAATATTGGAGGAAAAACAATAACTTTGAATAATATGAAGGCTGGTGAAAACGTAATAAATATAACAGGTTTAAATGCAGGCGGAGAGGTTGTTGGAAGTATGACTAAAAATTATGAACCTGCAGTTGTAAATACACCTGATTTGAGTGGATTTAACAAAGATACAACATTTTATGTAACATATGACGATAATGAAAAAGAGCATAGTACAACACCAATAAGTCAGTCAATGCCACAATATTGGTATGAATATGGTGAGAGTAAATGGGCAAATATTGTTACAAGAAATAATGGTTTGGAGACATATTATGTATGGATACCAAGATATGAGTTTATGCTAGACCAAACAAACCAAAGAAGTACAGTAAAATTCTTAAGTGGAACAAATAATCAACCAGATAGTGGATATCAAATCCCAGAAGCATTTACATTTAATGGACAAGAGCTAACAGGATATTGGGCAATGAAGTATACAGCTGGAACAGAAACAGTACCAAGGTTTAATACAGAAGTAGCTGCAACAAGTTCAAGTATAAGAACAAAAGGTGTTACAGGAACAGCAGTGGCAGATGGACAAGTTTATAATTACTATATTAATGGAGAATTTAAAGGTAGAAAGACAAATGCAGCAGACACATTTGAATTTTCAGGATTAAGCAGTAATACAAAATATACGATTTTAGTAGAAATAAGAGATGGTTCAGATGAATATGTTGGAAGTGTGGTAAAACAAATATCAACAATAGATGCAAATAAACCAGAGTTAACAGGATTTAATGCAGATAGAACATATTATGTTTTATATGATAATGACGGAAATGAAAAAATAGGAGATAAAATCAAAAATGATGGAAGCAATATGCCATCAAATTGGTACAATTATTCTCAAAGTAATTGGGCAAATATTGTTGTAACAGATGGAACTGTTAGCAATGGTCAAATAACTGGTGCAACAATGACAACTTATTATACATGGATACCAAGATATGAGTTCAAAATAACAAGTAGCCAACAAGCTCAACCGGCAACAGCAAGAACAGAAGTAAGGTTTTTGAGTGAAAAATCAAAAGATACAGACACTGGATATCAGATTCCAGAGGCATTCTGGTTTGATAAAAACAGTAATGGAGTAGAAGATGACGGCGAACAATTAACAGGATATTGGGCTATGAAATATACTGTTGGAGAATAAAATAGGAGGAAATTATGCATACAATAAAATCAAAGATAAAAATGAAGACAAAAACAAAAAAGATAATGTTAATAATTGCAGTTATATTAGTTTTAATATGCATAATTTCTGGAACACTTCAGATTACTAGACAAATAAAGAAAAAACAATTAGAAAATAAACCTTTACTAGAATATGATATAAAAGATAAGATAGATAGTAAAAACTATCAAATTGTTGTAAAAGTAAACAATAAAGATGGAATAGAAAGTGTAAAATATACAAATTCAAAAAATAAAGATATACAAATAAATGCAAACGGGAAATTTGTAGTTGCACTTGATTATGTGGTACAAGACAATACCGATTATGAATTTAAAATAAAAGTAAAAGGAAAAAATGAAACAACAGAAACATTACATTTTGAAATTCCAAGAATAAAAGGAAATTACATATTAAATAATGGGGTATATGTAAATGAACCAGATTTAACAGGATATAACAAAGACTATACAAGATATTTAAATGTTGATAGTAATGGAAACTTGATACCGGGAAACTGGATAAGTCAAGAAAAATCAAGTAATTGGTATAATTACAAAAATAGTCAATGGGCAAATATCTATGTTGAAAAAAATGGACTAGAAACATATTATGTATGGATACCAAGATATTGCTTTAAATTGGACCAAGATGCTCAAAGAAGTGATGTTAAATTTATAGATGTATATAATAATTATACAGATGAAAACGGAAATGTAACACAATGGGAAGAACTAGAGAATCAAGGATACCAGGTTCCAGAGGCATTTGAATTTAATAATACTCAACTTCCAGGATATTGGTCAATGAAATACACAGCTGGAGAAAGAGATACTTATACGCTTAATTTTGATGCTGTAGCAAGTAAAACAAAAATAAAAATTCAAGGAATTAGTATAAATACAACAGAAACAGTAGCAAAATATACATATGCGATAAATGGAAATATTGTAAAAGAAAGTTCAACAGCAGAAAACTTTGAATATGAAACTAATACTGAAAATGCAAATATTGTAAATGTGACAGCCTTAAATGCGAATGGTGAAGTTGTGGGAAGTATGACAAAAGAATGTACTCAAGCAAAAGTAAATGAACCAGATGTAAGTGGATTTAATGCAGAAACAACATTCTATGTAACATATGACGGAAATGATAATGAACACAGTACAATACCTGTAACAGAAGATGCACCAGCAGATTGGTATGATTATGGAGATTCAAAATGGGCAAATATTGTTACTAGAAACAATGGACTAGAAACATATTATACATGGATTCCAAGATATGAATTCAAATTAGATCAAACAGCTCAAAGAAGTAATATAAACTTTATTGAAGGTACTTCAAAAGAAACTTCTAATGGATACCAAATACCAGATGCATTCTGGTTTGATAAAAATGGAAATGATGCAGAAGATGACGGAGAGCAGTTAACAGGATATTGGGCAATGAAGTATACTGCCGGAGAAGAAACGGCTCCGAGGTTTGATACGGAAGTAACAGCAACAAGCTCAAGTATAAAGACAAAAGGAGTTACGGGAACAGCAGTATCAGATGGACAAGTTTATAAATATTATATAAATGGAGAATATAAAGGACAAAAAACAACAGCATCAGATACATTTGATTATACAGGACTAAATAGTAATACAAAATATACAATTTTAGTTGAAATTCGTGATAGTACAACAGATGAATATGTTGGAAGTGTAGTAAAACAAATATCAACAGTAGATGCAAATAAACCAGAATTAACAGGATTTAATGTGGATAGAACATATTATGTTTTATATGATAATGATGGAAATGAAACTATTGGGGATAAAGTAAAAAATGATGGAAGCAATATGCCATCAAATTGGTACAATTATTCTCAAAGTAATTGGGCAAATATTGTTGTAACAGATGGAACTGTTAGCAATGGTCAAATAACTGGTGCAACAATGACAACTTATTATACATGGATACCAAGATATGAGTTCAAAATAACAAGTGGTCAACAAGCTCAACCGGCAACAGCAAGAACAGAAGTAAGGTTCTTACAAGGAACCTCAAAAGATACAGATGTTGGATATCAGATTCCAGAGGCATTCTGGTTTGATAAAAATAGTAATGGCGTAGAGGATGATGGAGAACAATTAACAGGATATTGGGCTATGAAATATACTGTTGGAGAATAAAAAGAAAAAATTTTTAATAGAACTTCTTAAAAAAGAGGTTCTATTTTTTGTTGTTACATTTTTTTTCAAAAAATAATCTAAAAACCTTGACTTCCGTAAAGAATTTATGGTATCATATAAAGTGAATTTATACGAAAATTTAATATCTAGTAAAATTTAATTCATCTATATGAAAAGTTACAACTTTTCATATAGATAAAACTATATTGCACAGAAAATTTATTTCATAAATTTTCGCGCTTGAACAAATTAACGGAACGCATAATCAAAAAATTAAATTGAATAATATTAATTGCGTTCCGATTTGTTCAGGAAACAAATCAAAACACAAAGTTAAAAATTTAAGGAAAGAGGAATTAAATATAACAAAATTTTAAACTTCTTTAATTTGAAGAGAGCAGGCAAATTAAAAGGCTTAAAAAAGTAATTATATTCTAAGAAGGACTTTTCTTAAAATCAAATAAAATTAAATTCTATGTGTTAAAAGCACAATCCTAGAATTACAATCTGCTTCAAAAATTTATAAGGAGTGATTTATTTGAAAATTAGAGACATTCAATACGAAAAAGCTTCAAGAAAAGATT
>CAKOWP010000005.1 GCA_934122385.1 uncultured Clostridia bacterium
CATACCTCCATTATATCATGGGGTGAACTTTTCATAAATTATTTTTACTGGGTGATCATATCATAAATTATTCATAAAAAAATGAAAAAATGGGTTGACAAGCCAGTAAAATAATGGTAAAATAAATAACTGTAATCCGCTTAGTCAAGGTTCATAAAGACTAATCAAATTTAGTTACCTTAAATTTCTCATAAATATGAAAATATTTTATGATGAGTAGAGCAAAGGATTAGCGAGTATACAAATAAGGGAGGTGCATTTTAAATGTACGCAGTAATTGAAAGTTGTGGAAAACAATACAAAGTAGCAGAAGGAGATGTAGTATTCTTCGAAAAATTAGACGCTGAAGAAGGAAAAAAAGTTACTTTTGATAAAGTAATCTTAGTTTCAGACGAAGGAAAAGTAGAAGTTGGAAATCCTTATGTTAAAAGTATGAAAGTTGAAGGAAAAGTTGTTTCACACGGTAAAGGTAAAAAAATCATTGTTTTCAAAATGAAAGCTAAAAAGAACTACAGAAGAAAACAAGGACATAGACAACCATACACAAAAGTTGAAATAACAGCTATCAAATCAACAGCAAGAAAAACAGCAGCTAAAGCTGAAGAAAAAGTAGAAGCATAGTTCTACATAATTAATTAAAAAGATTTTAATTAAGAGAAACATATAAAACTAATAGCTATTTATAAAAAGTTATAAAAAGCTAGGCGAAAGGAGTGAGATAAATGGCTCATAAAAAAGGTCAAGGTAGTTCACACAACGGACGTGAGAGTGAATCTAAACGTCTTGGAGTAAAAAGAGCAGACGGACAATTCGTATTAGCTGGAAATATCTTAGTTAGACAAAGAGGAACAAGAGTATATCCAGGAGTTAACGTTAAAAAAGGTAGTGACGATACACTATATGCAGTAGTAGACGGAACTGTAAAATTTGAAAGAAAAGGTAGAGACAAAAAACAAGTTAGTGTTTACCCAGTAGAAGCATAGTTTATAAATTTGGTTACAAAAGTAGCCAAATTTTTTTTTGTAAAATTTTTCAAAAACCATTTACATTTATAAAAAATTTGTATAAAATATATCTAATTGAGAAAAATGTCAAAAACGAAAGAAAATTAGTACGAAGCGACCCAAGATTTGTTATCTGAAATTCGAAAAACTAGATGTTGATGAAAAAAGATTAAATATTTGGTAGACAAAATTTGAAAAATTTTAGATGACGATGAACGAGCGAAGCGAGAGAAAGGGAGATCATTAATGAAAATTTTAATGTTAACATGGGAATATCCACCAAGAGTAGTAGGCGGAATATCAAGAGTAGTATACGATTTATCAAGGACACTACTAAAAGACGGACATGAAGTAACAGTAGTTACATACAAAGAAGGAGACGCACCAGAATTTGAAGACGACAAAGGAGTAAAAGTATATAGAGTAAACAACTATATGATAAACCCAAACAACTTTATAGACTGGATAATGCAATTAAATTTCAACCTAGTTGCAAAAGCAAGTGAAATAATAGCAACAGAAGGAAAATTTGATGTAATACACGCACACGACTGGCTTGTAGCATATGCAGCAAAAACATTAAAAAATTCATACAATATACCAATAGTATCAACAATACACGCAACAGAAGCAGGAAGAAACAGTGGGATACATGACGAAACACAAAGATACATAAATGACACAGAATGGATGCTAACATATGAATCATCTGAAGTAATAGTAAATAGTAAATACATGAAAAATGAATTACAAAGACTATTTGGATTACCATATGAAAAAATAAACGTAATACCAAATGGTGTAAACATGAATTTATTCAATGGAATAGAACGAGACTATAACTTTAGAAGAAAATTTGCAATGGACAATGAAAAAATTATTCTATTTATGGGAAGATTAGTATATGAAAAAGGAATACAATACTTAATTTCGGCAATGCCAAAAATACTAGAAGGATACCATGATGCCAAACTAGTAATTTGTGGAAAAGGCGGAATGATAAATGAACTAAAAGAACAAGTTAATGCAATGGGCATTGGAGAAAAAGTATATTTTGCAGGATACATGGCAGGAAAAGATGTACAAAGAATGTACAAAGCAGCAGACATTGCAGTATTCCCAAGTACATATGAACCATTTGGAATAGTTGCACTGGAAGCAATGCTATCAGAAAATCCAATAGTAGTATCAGACATTGGAGGACTAAACGAAATAGTACAACACAAAGAAAATGGAATGAAAACATATTGTGGAAATCCAAACTCAATTGCAGATGCAATACTAGAATTATTATATGACCATAAACTATGTGCAGAAATAACAAAAAAAGCAAAAAATAAAGTTAGAAACGAATACAATTGGAGCAAAATTTCACAAGATACACACTTTGCATATCAAAAAGCAATTTGTCAATCAATGGCAGAAAAACAAAAAAGAGAACTTGAACAAGAAAGAGCAAAGAAAACAAAAAAAGCAAAAAATACAGAAAAAGAAATCACAAACTTATTGGATTTCAAGAAAAGACATGCATATGCATAATGTCGCTTTGTCGCTTTGTCTCTTTGGGGACGGTTCTGTTTGAGACATCGGTTCCGTTTGGGACATCGGTTCCAATTGAGACATTGATAAAAAATATAAAAAAGAAAACTGGTTGAGATATAGTTACTCAACCAGTTTTCTGAATTACAACAAACAATAATTAAAAAATAATAAAAAATTTTAAAAATTCTACAAATTTAGCACAAAAATGGTGTATAATATAGATATTAAATAAAAGTCCTTTTTGAAGACAATGTCTCAGTTGGAACCGATGTCCCAAACGGAACCGATGTCTCAAACAGAACCGATGTCTCAAACAGAACCGTCCCCAAAGAGACAAAAGGGCAAAAAAAGAAATGGAGAAAAAAATGAACGAAGAATTTAAATCAGGATTTGTAACAATAATAGGAAGAACAAATGTAGGAAAATCAACATTAATAAATTTATTAGTAGGAGAAAAAGTAGCAGCAATAGCAAATAAGGTACAAACAACAAGAACAGCAATAAAAGGAATTGTAAACAGAGAAAATTCACAAATAATATTTACAGATACACCAGGAATACATAAACCAAAACATAAGTTAAATGAAACAATGGTAGAAACATCATTTGCAACAATACCAGACTCAGATATAGTATTATTTTTAATTGAGGCAACAAGTGAAGATATAGGCAGAGGGGACAGAATAATACTAGACAAAATAAAAGAATCAAAAAGAAAAACTATTTTAATAATAAATAAAATTGATTTAGTAAAAAGAGATAAATTGCTAAATTTAATAGATATATATAGCAAAGAATATGATTTTACAGCAGTTATACCAATTTCAGCATACCAAGAAAAATATAGAGATTTAATTTTAGACGAAATTGAAAAGAACCTAAAACCTGGTCCTGCATATTATGATATAGAGGAATATACTGATCAAACATTAAGACAATTGGCTGAAGAAACAATAAGAGAAAAAGCTTTAAAATTATTACAAGACGAAGTACCTCACGGAATTTATGTTGAAGTAGAAAAAATGAATTTAAGACAAAATAAACAAGGTGAAGATATCTATGATATAGAAGCTACAATTTATTGCTTAAGAGAATCACACAAAGGAATAATAATTGGAAAAAATGGTGAAATGCTAAAAAGAATAGGCAGAGCAGCAAGAATTGACATGGAGCAAAACTTCGGACTTAAAGTTAATTTGAAAACTTGGGTAAAAGTTAAAAATGACTGGCTTGACAATGATTCTATTGTTAGCAAATTTAAACTTAAATAATATTCAAAGTTATGATGTTTTAGAAAAAATTTTTAAAATTATTAAAGGGCTAAGCAAAGAATATTAGTATAAATTTTACAAAAATGCAAAAGATAAATTAAAGGATAACCTTTAAAAAGGAGATGAAGCACATGATTAAAAAAATAGCATGGGATGCATTTAAAAACACGGGAGATATAAATACTTTTTTGGAATATAAACAAATACAAAACTTAGAAAAAGGAATACAAGAAATACAGGATATACAAAAAATAACAAATATGAATGTACAAAATATAGAAAATGTAAACAACAATAATACACAATTATAAAGGGGGACAGAGTTAAAATGTTTTAAAGAACAAATGGAATTTTATAAAACAGATAAAATTATTGAATATTTTAACTCAAATTAATAAATGGCAAATGTAAAGATAAATGGAATAGTAATTGCAGAAAACAACATGGGAGACTATGATAAAATGCTCACAATATTAACACCAAATTATGGAAAAATATCTTGTGTTGCTAAAGGAGCACGAAGACCACAAAGTGCTCTTTTAGCTGGAACACAACTATTTTGCTTTGGTGAATATATGATGTATAAAGGAACAAACACATATCATATAAATTCGTGCGAAACAATAGAAATTTTCTATAATTTGCGCACAGACTTGGACAAACTTAAATATGCAATACATATAAATAAAATAATTCAAGATATAACAGAAGAAAACGAAAACTGTTATAAAATTTTACAATTATTTTTAAATACATTATATACAATATCAGAAACAGATAAAGATAAAGATTTTGTGTTAAGTGTATTTAAAATGAGACTTTTATGTATTTTGGGATTTATGCCAAGAGTAACTAGATGTGTGAGTTGCAAAGAAGAAAAAAACTTAAGCAAATTTTCAATAAGAGACAATGGATTTAAATGTGATGCATGCGGAAGGCAGGACAAGTCTTCTTTAGATATGAGTGAAAGTACGAGAAGTGCTATTTTGTATACAATTTCTGCTCCTCCTAAAAAATTGTACTCATTCAGTTTAAAAGATGATAGTTTACGTGAGTTTGAATTAATTGGCAAGATTTATTTTAATGAAAAATTAGAAAAAGAATATAAATTAGAAGATTTATTTTAGAAGTATCTGCATATAAAATGATAAAAAATGTGCAGATACTTTTAATTATCTGCATATAAAATAGTAAAATATATGTTACAGTTCAGTAGGAAAAATCCCTGAAATACCTGTGAATGATATTTTTCATATTTTCTCAGGTTCCCGACATACGTTAACAAATTCTGATGTAAATACTCTAACAATCCCCGAAGACAGGACCCTTTAGAGCATTTACTTAAGAATTTGTAAAACTATTTTGGTCACATTCGAAATATATTCAAAATATCATTCACAGGTATTTCGGGGGTTTTTGCTACTGAAATGTAACAAAAAATATGCAGATAATTTATAATATTACAAAAAAATACTTGCAAAAAACACAAAGAACCTTTATAATGAGGGTAGGCAAAAGTAAAAAAGAAGGGAGCGATTTTTATGAAAATAAAAATTATAGGAAAAGAACTAAAGATAACAGAAGCAATAAACGATTATGTTGAAAAAAAATTAGACAGAATCGACAAATATTTTGAAGATGCCGAAGCAGATGTTACTTTAAAAACAGAAAAAAATGAACAAACAGCAGAAATCTGCATAATTACAAATGGAGAAAAATACAGAGCTGTAACAGAAGACAAAGATATGTATGCATCTATAGATAAAGATATAGATATACTAGAAGGTCAAATTAGAAAAGCAAAAACAAAAAAAGAAAAAATGATGAAAGACGCAAGCATCAAAACTATGGAAGTAGCAAATGATCACGTTGCAGAAATAGCAAATGAAATAATCAAAACATCATACTACGAAATTAAACCAATAACACCAGAAGATGCTGTATTAGAATTACAAGCACATCCAACACACAATTTCTTAGCTTTTATAAATGTAGAAACAGGAAAAGTAAATGTTATACATAAATTAAAAGATGGAAAAAATTATGGATTAGTAGAGCCAGAAGCATAATCAATTAAACAATTTTACATATTAGAATTTATGGATAATTGCAACAATATATGAAAAATAAATATGACTTATGATAAATGTAATTAAAAGGTGATTGATTATGAAAGTAAAATCAAAAATGAAAGAACAAAAAGGTTCAATAACTTTATATGTATTATTAAGTATGCTATTTTTTGTTACTGTACTAGTAGGGTTGTATGTTAATTCTAGCTACAAAATGCAACAACAACAAAAGAGTATACAAAAAATACAACAAGAATATGAAAAGACTAATATAGATGATGAATATAATAAAGTATTGAATAAATAAACTAAAACGAAAAAATTCAAATAAAAAGGCAGGAAATCAAATCCTGCCTTTATTATGTATAAAAGCAAAATTTAACTTTCTACCCTCAATCATAAAGTAATATATTCTGTCAGTATATCAAAAAATGAGACTATTTCATGTTGTTTTCAACTTGTTGTATCATTTTTTTAACCATATTACCACCTATTCTACCAGCATCTCTAGCAGAAATGTCACCATTGTATCCGTCTTTTAAATTAACACCAACTTCACTAGCAACTTCGTATTTGAATTTGTCTAAAGCTGTCATAGCTTCTGGAACTAATTTTTTGTTTGAATTGTTTGCCATTATAATTCACCTCCTGCAAATCTACATTTTCTAGAAAAAAACATTTGCTTTTTCTAATACTATCATTTGCAAAATTCAAAATAATAAACAGGAAATTTTTTCAAAAAATTTTTAAGCTGTTAATTGTAACTAACATCGTTACAGTCCAGTAAGGAAAATCCCTGAAATACCTGTGAATGATATTTTTCATATTTTCTCAGGTTCCCGACATACGTTAACAAATTCTAATGTAAATACTCTAACAATACCCGAAGGCAGGACCCTTTAGAGCATTTACTTAAGAATTTGTAACACTATTTTGGTCACATTCGAAATATATTCAAAATATCATTCACAGGTATTTCAGGGATTTTTCCTACTGAACTGTAACCTAACATCAAAGTG
This sequence comes from uncultured Clostridia bacterium, assembly GCA_934122385.1. Taxonomy (GTDB): domain Bacteria; phylum Bacillota; class Clostridia; order TANB77; family CAG-508; genus CAG-269. Next base: position 6,909 of record CAKOWP010000005.1, read on the forward strand.
TATGAATAAAAATGTTGTCAAAAAATTGAAAAAAACAATAAATTATGATATAAAAATATAAAATATAAAATATGAAATATAAAATATAAAATACAAATGCAAAAAAGAGAGGGATAAAAATGCAAGAAACAAAAAATAAAACGATATTTGTAGACTTAGACGGAACACTATTAAACAAATATGGAATAGTAACAGAAGAAACAAAAGAAGAAATAAAACAAACAATAAAAAAAGGAAACGAAGTAATAATAGCATCAGGAAGACCAATAGATTCAATAAAAACAATAGCAAAAGAAATAGGTTCAGAAAACTATTTTATAGCTGGAAATGGTTCACTAATATATGATATAAAAAAAGACGAAATAATATACGAAAAATTTTTAAGCAAACAAAAAGTGTTAGAAATAGCAAAAATATGTGAAGAAAATAGCATATTTTATAATATATATACAGAAGAAACAATAATTTCAAAGCAATTACAACACAATGTTTTGTATTACTACAAAGAAAACCTAAAAAAAGCAGAAAAAGACAAAACAAGCATAACTCTAGTTGACAATATGATAGCATATATAAAGAATTCAGAAAATGAAAAATATCTAAAAATTACAATAAGTGATGAAACAAAATCAATATTCAATTCAGTAATAAGAAAATTAAAACAAATCAAGAATATAGATGTTTTAGATGTTAGCCATATGTCTAGAAAAGTTATAAAAAAAGGTTCTGAAGATATAAATATAGAATATTATTATACGGAAATTTCTTTAGCTGATGTTGATAAATGGGTAGCAATACAATACTTGAGTAAAAAATTAAATATTGACAATGAAAATATAATAGCAATTCGGTGATAATATGAATGACAAAATGATGATAGAAAATGCGGGAATTGGAATTGCCATGGGAGAAAGTAATCCTAAAATAAAAGAAATAGCAGATTATATAACTGAGGATAATGACAATGATGGTGTAAAAAAAGCAATAGAAATATACTGCTAAATGTAAAATAAATTATAAAAAAATAAGAAAATAGTAAATTTAATGGCTGTGAATTACAATAATAAGAATGTTTATAAGAAATTTTATAAATATTACAGTTTCGTTACAAAAATATTATATTTATATTACATAGTAATAATTTTGTTGATTTTAAAATTAAATTGATGTAAAATAAGATAAGATATAAAATTAAGAAAAAACAAGGAGGAATTGGTAATGGCAACAAATCCAATGCAAAGAAAAGCAAGAAATTCATTTTTATTAGGAATGCTATTAACATTGTTAATAACAGGAGCAATAATAGCATTATTAATATTACAATTAAAGAATTATAAAGAAAAGGAGAAAGAAGAACAAGCAAATAGTGTAAAAGTGTGGGTATTATCACAAGATGTAAAATCTGGACAAGTAATAACTACAGATATGTTAACACAACAGGTAACAAACAAAAACTTTGTACCAAGTGATGCAATAGGAGATATGTCAATATTAACAAATTATGCATTGTCAGACAAAGAAGGAAACGAAGTAACAACTGAATATAAGAATAATGTAGCTACAATGTATTTGTCAAAAAATGGAACAAAATATGAATTAAAACAAGAAGATGAAACAGAAGATTACTACATAGAAAAAAATGGAGAAAAAGAATATGTAGAACTTTCAGAAGATCCAATTGTAGCAAAAGTTGACTTAAATAAAAATACAGTCATTTCAATTGATATGGTTTCAAAATCTGAAGAAAAGACAACAGATGACTTAAGAAAAGTTGAATACAATATGTTAGTTCTACCATCTCAATTAGAATCAGGAGAATACATAGATGTAAGACTTGCAATGCCATCAGGACAAGACTATATAGTAGTATCAAAAAAACAAGTTGAAATTCCACAAATCAACGGAGTAGATTCAGAAGATACAATTTGGCTAAAATTAACAGAAGACGAAATTATAACAATGAATAGTGCAATAGTTGATGCATATAGATCAATAGGATCAACTTTAAAAGTTGTAATATATACAGAAGCAGGAATACAAAATGCAGCAATACCAACATATGTACCAACAGGAGAAGTTATGCAGTTAATTCAATCAAATCCAAATATAGTTGAAACATATAAAAATGCATTGATCCAAAGATATAATGAAAATCAATCAAGAGTAAGAACTAATATTAATTCAGCAATAAGTACAAGCGGAGAAGAAGGAGAAAGTAATTTAAAAACAAAAGTAGACGAAAGTATTACAAATTCTAAAGAAAATAGAAAATCATACCTAGAATCTTTAGGAGGAGATACAACAACATCAAACTAAAAAAGGAGAGTTATATATGAAGGTAATAGGTTTCATAGGTGCATACGACAAAACGGATTTGTTAGTTAATTTAGCAAAAATAATAACTGAAATGAAAAACAGAGTTTTATTAATAGATTCAACTATAAATCAAAAAGCAAAATATGTTGTACCAGCAATAAATCCTACAATTTCATATATAACTTCTTTTGAAGATATAGATATAGCAATAGGATTTGAAACAATGGAACAAATAAAAGAATATTTGGGAACAACAGCAGAAATACCATATGATGTTTTGCTTATTGATGTTGATACAACAGATAGAATAATGAAATTGCAATTGGAAAATGCAAATAAAAATTATTTTGTAACTTCATTTGATTTATATTCATTAAAAAAAGGACTAGAAATATTTAATGGACTAAAAGATACAATGAATCTAACAAAAGTATTATATACCAAGGAAATTTTAAAAGAAGATGATGATTATTTAAACTTTTTATCATTAGGGTATAAAATAATTTGGAATGATGAAAGAATATATTTTCCAATTGAAAATGGTGACCTAAGTGTTCTATATGAAAATCAAAGAGTTCAAAAAGTAAAATTTAGAAAATTAAGTACTCAATATAAAGAAGGACTAGATTTTATAGCACAGGAAATATTAGAACAAAAAAATGATACGCAAATAAGAAAAATTATTAAGGATATAGAAAAAGGAGTGTAGTATGCCAGTAATAACATTTATAAACAACAGAAAAGAAGAAACAGGAAAAACTATGTCTCTAGTTGCAATTGCAACATATATGGCTATTAATTATAATAATAAGATATTAATAATATCAACAACAAATAAAGAAGACAGGGTAAGAAGGTGCTTTTTCGAAGATAAGCAGGTAAAAAAAATCAGACTTGGAATTTTTGGAGAAAACAAAGCCACTTTTGAAAACGAAAGTGGAATAGAAGGAATTGCAAAAATTGCAAGAAGTAACAAACTAACTCCAGAAATGATAACTAATTATACAAAGGTTGTATTTAAAGATAGATTAGAAATTTTATTAGGAGCAGAAAATTTAAAAGAAGAAGTAACTAAAGAAATTGCAGAAGAATATTTAGAAGTTGTTAGTCTAGCAAGTACATATTATGATACTGTTTTTGTCGATTTGGATGATAATGTTGGAGAAGAAATAAAACAAAATATAATTAAAAAATCGGATTTGATTATAGTTAATTCAAGTCAAAATTTCAGTAGCCTAAAAAAAATAAAAGAAGAAAAGGATAAAGGCGGAATATTAAAAGACCCTAAAACACTAATACTAATAGGTAGATATGATAAATATTCAAAATATAATTCAAAAAATATATCAAGGTATTTAGGAGAAAAAAATCAAGTATTAACAATACCATATAATACTCTGTATTTTGAAGCAGCAAATGAAGCTGGGGTGCCTGATTTATTTCTAAGGTTAAGAAGATTATCAGATTCTGATGATAGAAATGCAATCTTTGATGAAGAACTAAAAAGAGCTTCAGAAAATATTATATATAGACTTCAAGAATTACAAACAATTATGTAGGAGGGAATTATCAAATGACTATAACAAACATACTATTAACTTTAGTTGTTCTAGTAATTGCGGGTGCAGGAATTTATTATTTTATAAAAAATAAGAAAGAAGCACCTCAAGAGAAAGAAATAAATGTAGACGAAAAGACATATACATTAGATAAAATGCAAGAATTTGTTAAAAAAAGATTAGATGAAATAACAAAAGTAAACTTGTATGATATAGGTCTTTCAGAAGAAGAACTAAAGAGAAGAAAAAACAAGAAATATGAATTGAAAAAAGCTTTAAAAGGCTGTACATATGGAGATGTAAACGATAAAAAATATGTAAAAGAATTGATATATGATTTGCTTTCAAAAGAATATGATGTAAATGAGACAAATATATCAAAAGCTATACCATTTGATATCCCATCATTACTAACACCACAAGATAAATTTGATATCTTAATATATATGTATAAAAAAGATTTTGGATATGAGGCTTTAACAGAGTTAATCAAAAGATATGACTTGGCAGAATTAAAATATGTAGAGGGTGAAACAAAACCATCATATGTTATAACATCTCAAGAAATAGAAGAAATCTTTGAAAGAGAAAATTTACAATTAACATTTAGTGATAAATTATCAATTGTAGTACAAAGAATATATCAACATTATAAAGGTTATAGTAGTATTGATGAAGTAAGAGATATGAACATAGATGGTGTATCTGGAGGTGTATCTGGACTTCCAGAAAGCTTCTTAAGCCAAGTAGCGCAAACATCTGATACAGATTATCTTGCACAAGTAACAGAACATAAAGTACCAAGAGCTTGTGACAGTATCTGGATATTTTTCCAAGGTAAATCAATACGTTTAGCATTCTTAAGCTTTGGGACAGAATCAGAATTAAAAAGAGTATGTCAAAACATTTATAAATATAATAACCCAGGACAATTATCAGACACAAATGGTTACAAAATCAATGAAATGAAAGACGGTTCTCGTGTCGTTGTTGTAAGACCAAGTTTCTCAGAAACATGGGCATTCTTCGTAAGAAAATTCGACGTAAAGCGTTCAACACTAGAACAATGGTTCAAAGGAGAACCTGGTTGTGATGAATCAATAGAATTATTAAAATACCTAGTAAAAGGAGCCAGAATTATATCAATAACTGGTGAGCAAGGTTGTGGTAAAACAACAATGCTTATGGGTATGATAGAAAACATATATGAAACAATGAACATAAGGGTTCAAGAAACAGCATTCGAGTTACACTTAAGAAAAATATACCCAACAAGAAACATCTTAACATTCCGTGAAACAGATACAATATCTGGACAAGAAGGTTTGGATGTTCAAAAGAAAACTGACGGTTCTGTTAACATCATAGGTGAGGTTGCAACAGACCCCGTAGCATCTTGGATGATACAAGCAGCCCAAGTTGCATCTAAGTTTACATTATTTACACACCATGCTAAAACATTTCCTAACTTAGTAACAGCATTAAGAAACTCAATGTTAAGAACAGGAGTATTCAAAAACGAAAAAACAGCAGAAGAACAAGTTGTACAAGTATTAAACTTCGATATACATTTAAAGAAAGACTTTAGAGGAAAGAGATATGTAGAAAGAATTACAGAATGTATACCAATTGAAGACAAAAATGAATACACATTTGAACACAGAAAAGAAAAAACATTAGAAGGAAAATTTGACAAATTCTTTGATAATGCAACACACTATTTTGAAAAGGTAACAGATAGACAATTATATACATATAGAAACATACTTGAATATGTTGATGGAGAATATTTAATAACAAATCCAATAACAGAAGAAAACTTAAGAGGTATGAGAGAAAATATGGACGAGAACGATCTAGAAGACTTTGATAAATTCGTAGAAAGACATTGGAAAAAGAACAAAGAAAATGTATTAATTACTTCAGGTGAAACAATGGACACAGTAAAAAAGAGAGGAAGAAAACCTAAAAACCAAGAATAATTTTTTGCACTAAGGAGGTGGAATACAGGTGTCAAATCAAGTAATATATATAGTAATGGGGTTATCTGTTGCTGCAATAGTAGTTATAGGAATTTTCTATTATATACTATCTAAGAAAATGCAAAAATCTGAATATAAGAAAATACAAAAACTACAAAGAGGAACAAAAACATCAGGTTTTTCTTCTGAAATATTATATCAAAAACTGTATATAACATATGTAAGAATACCATTTTTAAAAAGATATATTTTAAAACTTAGAAGAAGATTAGAAATTTTAAATATAGATGATGAATATGCAACAAGAAGAGATTCGGCAAAGATAATAAGTAAAGCACTTTTAATTATATTGCCATTGCTAATAATCACAATAATATTAACAAAAAGCAACTATTTGTTAATGTTCATATTAATAATTTTTGAAGTTTTCATGATAGATTTATTAATAGAAGGTTCAGTAGATAAAAAAGATGATAGTTTATTAGAACAACAGTTAGATTTCTTCTCAGAAATAAGACATGCATACCACGAATTCAATATGGTCGAAGAAGCAATATATCAAGTTTCACAAGACGATGAAAAAGAAGTTTCTAGGCAAGGTGAAAAAATATACGAAATATTAATTTCAGATGACCCAGAAACAGAACTTGAAAAATATTATGATGTTGCTCCAAATAACTTTTTAAAAGAATTTGCAGGTTTGTCATATTTAACCAAAGAATTTGGTGATAGAAAAGTTGATGGTGCATCTCTATATTTAAAAAGTGTTGATAATATTTCACAAGAGATGCAAATTGAAATATTAAAGAGAGATAAATTAAACTATGTATTTAGAAGTTTATCATTTATTTCAATAGCACCTGTATTATTACTAGAACCATTAAAAAACTGGGCAGTATCAAACTTTTCATTTGTTAAGAACTGGTATTATGGAAAATCAGGAATGATAGTACAAATATTAATATTAATAATAACATTTGTATCATACATATTAGTTAGAAAAATAAAAGACAATGGTGCCGTAAATATGGATACTAAAAATATAGAAAATCCATGGCAAGCAAAAGTATATAAAAACAAATTTGCAAAAAAAATTGTAGATTTATTTATGCCAAAAGAAGCAACAAAAGAGTACAAAAAGATGAAAGACCTTTTAAGAGACGCTGCATCATCGTTAAAAATGGAATGGGTGTATATAAATAGAATTTGCCTAGCAATAGTTACATTTGTTGCATCATTATTCATATTTATATATTTACACCATGTTGCAATTGATTATGAATACACACAGCCAACAACAGATTATAATTTAATGGCAGGGACAAGCGCAAAAGAAGAAAAGAAAGCAATGGAAATAACAAAACAAGACAATGAATTTCTTGATATGTTCAGAGGAAAAATGAAAACGACACAAGATGACATAAAGACAGCATTAGAAAGGTCAAAATATTATAAAGATGCAAAAGGACAAGATATAGACACGGCTGCAGAGAGAATATATAACAAATTACAAGTTGTAAATAGTGAGTATTTAAAATGGTTTGAAATTTTATTAGCATTTGTATTTGCGATTATAGGATATATGGCACCAGTTTGGATTTTAATGTTCCAAGTAAAAATGAGACAACTAGAAATGGAAGATGAAGTAATGCAATATCAAACAATAATTCTGATGCTGATGAGGATAGAAAGAATCAATGTTGAAATGATACTTGAATGGCTTGAAAGATATTCAAATATATTTAGAAGTCAAATAACTAAGTGTGTTAATAACTATGAAGCCGGTGCATGGGAAGCATTGGAAGTATTCAAGAACGAAATTTCATATATGCCATTAGTAAGAATAGTAGAAAGTATGCAGGCAGCAGTTGAAAAAATACCAATTAAAGATGCTTTTGATGAATTAGACTCAGAAAGAGAATACTATAGAGATAAAAGAAAAGAATCAAATGAAAGATTAATTAAAAGAAAAGAAATGATAGGAAGAGTTATAGGATTTTCACCAATGGTTTGCCTATTTGTTGGATACCTAATTATTCCATTAGTATTTATAGGATTAACAAGTATGTCTTCAACAATGGGAAGTATGGCATCATCATCATTCTAATAAGGAGGCACAAGTATGGAAAATGCATCAAAAGCGTTAATAATAGCGGGAAGCATATTAATTGGTTTACTTGTAATTGGGGCATTAATTTTAATGTATGACCAAATTGGTGATTACGAAAAAGCACAAAGCAATAATGATAAAAATTCGCAGTTAGCAGAATTTAACAATGATTTTGAGAGGTATTTAGATGATAAAGGAATAAATGGGACTGATGTATTATCATTGATAAATAAAGTAGCAAATTATAATAACAAAGCAAAAAATGGAGGAGTTGCCAACTCGGTTAATTATGATATAAAAATGTCAATAACAGTATCTGGTTTAACAGAATTTAACAAAAAATATGCATATGATGGAAGTAATGAAGGTATATTTGTAAATGATTCATATACATTTGACAAAAACTCTACAAATAATAAGATAAAAAAAGTATTAGACAATTGTAGTAAAGCAGATGAAAATCTTGGTATTGAAGGAATGAAAAAGGTAGCATATGTGTATGATGCAAGTAAAACGAAGAACGACAATATTAAAAATATACGTGAAAAGTTAAAAGAAATTAATGAATCAACATATAAAAATTGGAATGGTACAAGTCCTAGTCCAACGCTGGACACAATAAAAAAATATAGACAATATTCAGAATTTAAAAGTTCAACATTTGTCCAGGATAAAAATGTAGAATATCAAAATGGACAAATTAAAAATATTTATTTAAAGTTTAAGGAGTAACAAATGGAAAATGCATCAAAAGCATTAATTATGGCAGGTGGAATATTAATTGGGATATTAATAATATCTTTAGCAGTATATCTATTTACTGATTTTGGAAGAACAGCTGCAGATATAAATGATAGAAATGCATCACAACAGCTTGTAGATTTTAATTCCAAATTTACAAAATACGAAAGTTATAAAGATAATGATGGAAACTGGAAAACAACTGTATATGATATAGTTACATTGGCTGGTTATGCAAAAGAAAACAATGAATATTATAATGAATCAATTGATGAACAGATAAGTGTTAATATAGTGGGTGCGAACAAACTTGAAAATATTCAGGGAATATCGAATTATAAAAAAACATTAATAATAGATGGAAATACGACATATTTGTATAATGATGATGGAGTTAGTTTAAGAAGATATAAATGCACCTCTATTAGCTATAACACACGCGGAAAAGTGAAATCAATAAATTTTGAAAAAATTTAATAAAAATATAAAAAAATGTTGAAAAAAGAAAAAACAAATGTTATAATACTTTAAGGGAGAATTATGAAAAAAATTATTATATTTTTTGTAGCTGTAGTAATTATAATTTCTGCGATTTCATTAATATATTTTAATTTTAAGACAGAATATAATATAACAAAAAGAGCCAATATGAAATATGAAAAATACTTAAATAAAGAAATAGATGGTACAGAAGTTGCAACAGTTATAAACAAGGCAATAGATAATAATGTGAAAAATGAAGTACCCAAAAACAACAAAGGTATATATTCTGAAAATAATGAAAATTCAATTCATATTGAAATTAAAATGACTGATAACGATACTATTTATCAAATGGAAGAAATTTATAATAGTGGAATACAAAATTTTATAAATTATTATGGCAATATAAAATTCAAATGTGTAAATATAAAATATCATAGTTCAAATAATAAAGTTAAATATCTATTATTTGAACAAATATCAGAATAAAGTGTTTTTAATTTTTACTAATGTATAATTATTAGTAATTTAATAAATAAATAAAAAAACCAAGGAGGAAAAAAAGATGGAGAATGCATCAAAAGCTTTAATTATAGCAGGAGCTATATTATTAGCAATTTTATTAATAACATTAGGAATTTATATATTCCAACAAGCACAAAGTACAGTAAATAACAGTGGTATGTCACAGGCTGAAATACAATCATTTAATAGCCAATTTACTAAATATGAAGGTAAAATAAAGGGCTCAGCGGTTAAAAGCTTAATTCAAGAAGTAAATGTAAATAACTCTCAAGACGAATCACAAGAACATCAAATAACAATAGTTAAAGCAACAGAAGGAAGTAATACTAGCTTTCCAACGGCAACTACTTCTTCAGATAAGGTAAAACAATATACAACAGATCAGGTGGTAAATACAAAAACATATACTGTTAAAATATTAGAGTATGGTGGAAATGGTAGAATAACAAAGATTCTAATTCAGTTATAAATTAATAGTATATTAATTTAATAAAAAAGGAGGAATAATAATGGAAAACGCAGCAGATGCATTAAAAATGGCGGGAGCCGTATTACTATTTGTATTAGCGCTTTCTGTTATTATTTTTTCATTTGGACAGGCAAGAGCTAATTCAGATATAATATTAAACTATAAAGATAGAGAAACTGAATATATAGATGGGAGCTATTATTATACAACATCAGGAACTGAAAGACAAGTAAGTTTAGAAACTGTTATACCAGCAATATACAGGGCTTTTTTTGAAAATTATAAAATAGTGTTTATAGGGCTAAAAAAACCAATATATAAAATAAAAAATCCTTCAGGAGAATTGGTAAACAAATATACTATTGACTTAGAGACAAGAACAGATTCAAATTTCCCTAATGTTGCAATAAGTGGCAGTGCAAGTGAAGAAGATAAGAAAAAAATTATAAAAGCTTTTTTATTTGGAGATTATTCTGATTTTAGCAATAATAAAAGCAACTTTGAAAATAAATTCCATATAAAAATGGATAGTTGTGAATCAATATATGACCAACTAACAAAAGCAAGTAAAATCACAGAATATTTAGGTGTATATTATCAAAATGATGATAGCAATGTACCAGACATAAATAAAACAGAAAAAAGAATAATAACCTATAAAGTAGAGTATTAAAAAACTAAATAATGTTATAATAAAAAAAAGCAAATTGTAGGAGGAAAAAGATATGAAAGATATACCTATTACATTAGGAGCAATAGCATTGACAGTTATTGTTATAATTGTTATACCTGTAATAACTATGGCAGATAGATTTGATACAACTGCACAAGCAGAAGTAGATGCAATTGTTTCTGAATTTATTGAAGAGGTAAGAACAACAGGAAAACTAACACAAGAGGATTATTCACAGCTAACAACAAATCTGGATTCTTTAGGATACACATTTGATGTTGAGATGGAAATAAAACAATTAGATGAAAATCAACGTAAAAAAGCATCACAAACTGCAAAAGATAAAATAGGAGAAAATAGCTATTATTCATATTATACATCACAAATAGAAGAACAATTAAATAGTAAAGGTTCAATAACATTAGTACCAGGCTCTATTGTATCAGCAAAGGTTATAAATACAAACCCAACAATGGCACAACAAATGAAAAACTTTATGTACAAAATTGTAGGAAATGATACTGCGTTAATTGTATCATCAAAAGCAGGAATGGTACAATAATAAGGAGGATATACAATGGAAGATACACTAGTAGAGATAACTGGAATTGCAATTGCAGCAATTTTAATGTTTATATTTCCATTATTAACTATGGCTGACAGAACTGATGATGTTTCACAACTTACAGTTGAAATTGCAACAACAGAATTTGTAGATGAAATACGAACAACTGGAAAAATAACACCAGATGAATATAACCAATATCTAATAAATTTAGGCTCTACTGGAAATACATACAATGTAGAAATGGAAGTAAAAATTCTAGATGAAAATCCTAAAAGAAAAAATATTGAATCCCAACAAACTACTGGAACAAAAGAAAACCTTTATTATTCAGTATATAATTCACAAATAAATAGGGTAATAGACAAGAATAGAACTTATTTTTTAAAAGAAGGTGATATTGTGACAGTAAGTGCAAAAAACTCAAACCAAACAATAGCACAACAATTAAAGAATTTCTTTTATAAGGTTATAGGAAAAGATATATATACAATAGCTTCATCACATAGTGGATTGGTTGTTGCAACAGGAAGATAAAAATAAATACCAGATAATAGCTTGTAATATTTATTACAAGCTATTTTAGAAAAATTGTATGCATAAAAATTCAGAAAAATAATATGTATGCATATGTTTAAAGAAGGAAAAGGAAGAAAAGTATGAAGATACAGAGTTTAGCAGTTATTTTTATAATAATTATATTACCAATATCAGTTGTAATGGCATCATATACACAAAATAGAGTAGAAACACTAAGATTACAGACATCATATGATTCAAAACTTAATGATTCCACACATGATGCATTAAAAGCATATCAATTAAATAGTTTTGCAAGTGAGACATCATCTATTTCTGATGAAAGAATGAGAGATATAAAGGCATCAGCAAATACTTTTTTTAACTCATTAGCAAGTAACTTTGCAACACTTGGATACACAAAATCAACATTACAAAACTATGTTCCAGCATTAGTGTATACAATGTATGATGGATATTACATATATTCGCCATATAAAAACACTTGGAGTACAGATTCCTCATCAGGAGAAATAAGTGGAGAGATGAAGGAGCAAATAAGTCCAGAGAAACAAAACACATATAAAAATGGTGAATATATATATGGAATAAAACCATATATATATTATAGTTGCAGATATAAAAAAGGAACTATGGATTTAACAATAACATATTCACTAGATAATTATATTCAAATAGAAGGTGTAATAAATGGAAAAACTGTAAGCAGATATGGGTATTTATTAAGCAATTTAACTGTTAATGGAGATAATATAACATATAATGGTGTTAATATCACAACAGAAGGACCATTAAGTGAAAAAATATACTTAAAAAACGATGATGGAACTTCAGAAATAAAAGAATTAAATTATATTAAAAGAAATGGGGTAAAATATTATACAGATGGAACAAATGTATTTTCTGTAATAAATGGAAAAAAATTGCCAACAAAAGACATATCAGTATCAGAAATAAGTAATAATGAGAATGCAAAAAAATATTTTAAAGAATCAGCAGATTTAATAAGTTTTATAAAAAACAATGGAATTGATAAATTGACTGTTACTGACATTGTAAAAACAAATAATGAAGATGATTACACGGCTGTTGGAAATATATTTGATTCAAGTCAAGATTTTGAATTAGATACATCAAACTTTAATATACATAGAATGGAAGTTATAAAACACTCAATAGAAAGAAATTTATCAGTTGCAATATCAAACTTTAATAATTATTCAGGAGTAATAACAGAATTCCAAATGCCAAAATTAAAAGAGGAAGACTGGGACAAAATAATGAGTAACATTTCGGTAATAAGTTTTTTGCAAGGCGTTGATATTGGCGGAAAAGTTTACAATGGATATTCTGTAATAACAAATACTAAAAATGAAGATGTTGTTATGGAAGATTCAATATATATAAAAAAAGCAGATGGAATACATAGAATAACTGAAAATGAACTAAAATCGGCCGGAGCTGTGGGAATATTTAATGTTAATCTAGAAGCTAGAACTGAGAGTGATGGAACTAATTATTTGCCTATAGTTGGACAATTGTCGTATTCGTCAATAGTAACACAAAATAGTATTAATACAAATTTTGAGAGTACATACAATAGTAATATAATAAAATATGTGAAATCGCTGTTAGATAGCAATTTAAAAAAAATATATTTTACCGCTTTGGCAAGAGAAAGATATGGAATATATAGGCCTAGAATAGAAATTTAGAAACAATAATATATTTAATTTATATGGCAGTGAATTGTAACTGCCATTTTTGTGTTAGTTAATAAATCATTATCAAATGAAATTCACATAAAGTATTTACAAATAAAAACAATGATGATATAATACGAAAAAACAAGAATAAAAGTTAGGATGTAATAATGGAACATATAAATCAAATATTAAATTTAAAAGTTAAAGTAATGTTGCAAAAGATTGATAAATTATGTAATATATATACAATGTTATTACAAAAAACAAATTCTAAAGAAATCAATTCATTAGAAATAATTAAAAAACAATATTTAAAAATGTATAATGAAATTATAGAAAGAAAGGAATACGAAAAATACAAAGACGTAGAAGATATAATTATAAAAGAAATATCAAAGCAAGAATTAAGGTTAGACGAATATATATATAATACATTTCAAAATTATCAAGAGATAATATCAAAAGAAATTAAAGAAATAAGAAAATCTGAAAATTATATTAATTTTCATAATATGGATAAAGAACTAAAAAAAGTTGAAACATTAATAGAAGTATTACAATTATATAATTCATATACTAGTAAGAACGCAGAAAATGAAATTAAATATGAAATTAGCAAATTGAAATTTGACATATTATATAGAAAACAAGTAGAAGAATTAATATACAAAAATGGAAGTGAAATTAATAATTTAGTACAATATAGTAATGAAGGAGAAAGAACAATTTTTAAGACACTTTTAAAAGAAAAAGTTAATTCACTGCTTTTGGAATTTATAAATGCCTACAAAGATATAATAATTCCAATTGAAATAAACAAATTGAGACACAGTATTAAAGAAAAAAAGAAATATGATTTGATAATAGAGCAATTATTAAGTAATAGAGAACTATTAGAAGGACTAATAATAATTGATATGAAAAAACATCCATATAATTATATTAATTTGTTAAAAGCTAGAGTTTTTAATGCCCATTTATGTAATATAGGTAATAATCCCTTTGAAAGAAAATCTTATTTAACGACTAAACAACTTTATGACTTAGGATGGCATGAAGGATACATTCATTTTAGAGATGAGAAGGTAAATGAAGTGAATTATTCCATGTTAGAAGCTATTCTAAAAAGTTTGATAACTGATGAAAATATAAGCTTTATAGAATGTAGAAATCTATATAATAAATTTGGATTTGAATGTAGGCCAATTTTGATAAATATAGGACAGCAATGTGTAAAAATGATTTTTAATGATGTGAAAAACAGTAAAGAAGTTCAAGAAATTTCACAGAAACTGAAAGAAAATAAAAGAGATTTAAAAGGGCAATATTGTAAAATTGATTTTGAAGGATTAGTATATGAATTTACAAACGATAAAAAATATTCGGAAGGTTTATTTAATCAAATTCTTAATAAGAAAAAAGAAGAAATTAAATTAACTCTTCAAAAGCCAAACAAAAAATTTCTTCCTAAAAAAAATAAAGAAGAAGAAAAAAATTTAGAACAAGAAAAAAATCAGATAGTAGAAAACGGATCTATAAGTACAGACATAAATTTAATTATGTCATTAATAGAAAAGATAATATACAATTATAATACTGAAATAAAAGAATTAGAACAAGAGCAAGAGGAAGGTATTATAGACATATATAAAATAAGAATAGATATGTACAAACAAAATATCAAAATTGAAAAAGAGCAGCTAAAATGGCTAGAAAGTTTAAAAGGTAAAAACGGAAAGTTTACAGTTGATGAAGCAAAAAAATTATTGTTAACTGTATATGATGTTTATAAAAAGTCAAATATTAAATATGACGTAAGAAAAATATTGCCATTAGAAAATATGGAAAATGAAAACATAAGAAAATTGGCACCAATGCCAATTGCTGGATATTACAAAGGTATATATGAAGGTGGAAGAGAATATATGAAGCCGTTATGGGAAAAATATCAAAAAGATTTTAAAGAACTTGGCATAAATGTAAAAAGATATAGTAGATGTTATGCAAAAAAACCATGTTTTCAAATATGTGTTAGTTTAGAAGATATATCAGACTTACCTATTGACTATGAAAAAGTTGAATTATTAACCAAAGAAGAACAAGATACAATATTAGAGAGAGAAGAAATAGAGATATAAAGAAAGAGAGAAAGTAATATGAACGAAGAAAATAATAATTCAAACACAAAACTAATGACAAATTTAAAAAAACAAGTAAATGAACAAATATCAACATTAACTACAAAAATTCCTGCCTATTCAGAATTAAATGATGAGGGGAAAAAAATTGTTGATAAATATATTTCATCAATTGATTTACATGATTCTAAAACAATTGATGAATTTGGAAAAAATGAAACAGAAAAAATATATAAGGAGTTAGACATATTAATAGGGACATTAAAAACACATGATACAAGTATAGAAGATATGTTTACTGAATTAATGCTTTCAATTGACGAAAATATTGGAACTGGAAAAGAAAGTTTTTCAGAAGCATTAAAAAAATCACCATTGGCTGCATTAAGAGTATTAAAGAATAAACCAAAGAAAATGATAGCAAATGAAAAATATAGAAGAGCAAAAGTCTTAACTAATATTGATGTTATTCAAGAAAAATTAGAGAGCATAAGAAGTGAATTAAGAACAAATGCAGGAAAATTGGAAATTATGGCTCAAAATTCTGTAGAACAATATGTTAACACACAATATCAAATTATAGCCTTACAAGAAGTATTGAAAAAACTTCAAAGTGAAAAAGAAAGTAAAGCAGGATTAACAGAAAGGACTTTTTCACAAATTGACCAAAGTTTGCAATTAGTTGGTGTAGAAAAAAGAATTGGCAGAAAAATAGATAATTGTAAAGGCGTTAGTATAAATGCAGCAACAAAGGCTATAATGTCAAGATTATTAGCACAACACAATGAAGAACTTGCAAGTGACTATGATCAAGATTTATCTAGTTTGTTACCAGAGTTAAAAGGAATTGTTGTAACGGCTGAAGCAAATGATTCTTTAATTCAAGCAGTAGATACACATAATCAATTTGTAAATAGAATTAATGAAATGCTAAGAACAGAAAGTGAACGCTCTAAAGACGCCATAAAAAAAGTACAGGATATTTCCAGCGGGAGTGCAATTGACGTTGAAACTGCAAGAGTTTTAACAAGTAACGTTTTAGAAGTTGTAAATTCTTTAAAGCAAGTTCAACAAGCAGGAAAAACTACAAATGAAGCGTTTACAGAAATATTGGATGATTTTAGAGGAAAATTAGCTAAAGAAATTGAGACAAATAATAGTCAAGAGAACACAGTGAATAATAAAGAAAGGGATTAATCAATTAAATTAGATTAATGTTTCTATAAAGTTGATTATTCAAGAAATGTATAGAACAAAAGCGAATATATAAAAAATAGAATAAAATAATTTTAAAAGAGAATAATATTAATGAATCAAGATATAAAAGGAGAAAATTTTGAAAAATTTGAAATTTTTATTAAAAATATTCATTATTGTTATTCTTTTTGTAGTATATATTTATGTAATTGCAATAAATGCTATACCAGAAAATATAGTGATTTTTCAAGGAGAAGATGTTAATATTAAAACAATATTAGGATTAAATGTAAACGTAGTTGACGAAGAAAATGCATTAGAAACATCATCAACAAACCAAAATTGTATCAATAATTCAAATAAACAAACAGCAAAATTAAATTTATTTCAAAAAATTTTTTTGAAAAATATAGATATAGATGTATTGCCAAAAACAAAAGTTATACCAATAGGAAGTGTTGCAGGAATAAAATTATATACAAATGGAGTTCTGGTTGTAGGAATGTCAGAAATACAAGGTATAGATAATAAAAAATACAAGCCATATGAAAGCTCTGGAATACAAGAGGGAGACAGAATAATTGCAGTAAACAATACAGATATAGAAAACACAGAAGATTTAATGAAAAATGTAAATATGTCAAATGGAAACGAAGTAAAAATAAAATATGTTCATAATCAAAAATCATTAGAATGTTCAATAAAACCAGTAGAGACATCAGGCAAGGAATACAAATTAGGCCTATGGGTTCGCGATAGTGCTGCTGGTGTTGGAACAGTAACATTTTATGAACCATCATCACAAAGTTTTGGCGCTTTAGGACATGGAATAACAGATATAGACACAGAGCAACTTATAGATATTGCATCTGGTGAATTTGTGACTACTAAAATATTAAATGTTATTAAAGGTGAAAGCGGAAATCCGGGGAGAATACAAGGAACAGTGGATAATCAAAAAAATATTGGAAAAATATATAAGAATACAAAATTTGGAATATATGGTAAAGTTGATAATATTTCAACATTAAATATAGATAATTCAAAGGAAATGGAATTAGCTACAAGGGATGAAATCAAAACAGGTAAGGCTACAATTATGTGTAGTTTAGAAAATGGAAAAATAGAAGAATATGAAATAGAAATTGAAAAGATTTTTAAAGACAATAATTATGATAATAAAAGTATGTTGATAAAGATAACAGATGCTGAATTATTAGAAAAAACAGGCGGAATTATTCAACGGCATGAGTGGTTCTCCTATTATTCAAAATGGCAAATTTGTTGGTGCTGTAACTCATGTTCTTGTTAATAATCCTGAAGAAGGATATGCTGTTTTTGGGGATATTATGCTTAAACAAATGAAAATGGTAGAGAACTAAAATGTTTTATATATTAGAAAGATATTATAATTGGATATGTTTTTAAAGAATTTCTTATGTTGTTTCAATTACATAAAAAATCTTTAAGAGCATATCCAATTATTAAATTATCTTATACATTAATTAAAATTTTAGATTTGTTCTTCTAAAAGCATAGGTCCTATTTGTGTAACAGTACCAGCGCCTAAAGTTAAAATCAAATCATCTTTTTGAACATTATCTTTTAAATAAGAAACACATTCATCAAAATTAGGAATATATTTAGCATCTTTACCTAAAGAAATAATTTTATCAACTAAATCTTTAGAAGAGATATTATAAGTATTAGTTTCTCTTGCTGCATAAATATCTAAAACAATAATATTATCAAAATTTAATAATGCATGTGCAAAATCGTCTAAAAGATTTTTAGTTCTGCTATAAGTATGAGGTTGGAAAACAACCCAAGACTTATTGTGTTTTTTATTTGCAACAGATTTTGAAGTTGCAACAATTTCAGTAGGGTGATGACCGTAATCGTCATAAATACTAGCACCATTTATTTTTCCTTTAAACTCAAATCTTCTATGAGCTCCAGTAAACTTTTTAAGTGCCGTTTGTAAATCTTTTTTATCAAGTCCATAATAATCACATAAAGAAATACAAGCTAAAGCATTTAAAACATTGTGAGTTCCTGGAACCGATAATTTTATTTTTTCAAAGAATTTACCTTTTTTATAAACATCAAATTCAGGAAAACCATCATTATCAAACTCTATATTTTTAGCAAAAAAATCTGCATTTGTATTGTCAATTCCATAAGTAATAATTTTGGCATTTGTATATTGTGGTAAATCTAGGCAATTTTTGTCATCACCATTAATTACTAATAAACCATCATCAGGCAATAATTTAACATATTTAACAAAAGCCTTTTTGATGTTTTCAAAAGTTTTAAAATAGTCAAGATGGTCATTATCAATATTTAAAATGATTTCAGCTTTTGGACTAAATTTTAAAAAACTTTCAACATATTCACAAGCTTCTATAATAAAGTGGTCACTGTTACCAACTCTGTAATTTCCATCAATAGCATTTAAAAAAGCACCAACTTGTATACTTGGGTCTTGCAAAGCTTCTAAGAAACATAGTGAAATCATAGAAGTAGTAGTTGTTTTTCCGTGTGTACCAGAAATACAAATTGTATCTTTATAGCATCTTGTAAGTTCACCCAAAAAATCAGCTCTTTCAATTGTTGGAATATTTAATTTTTTTGCTTCTAGCATTTCGGGGTCATCTTGTTTAATTGCAGCAGAATAAACTACGACATCAGAATTTGCAACATCTTCTAAATTATGACCAATTGTAACTTTTATTCCAAGTGAATTTAATTTATCTGTTGCTTCTGATTTTGCCCAGTCTGAACCTGTAACATTAAAGCCCCAATTTGTAAGTATTGCAGCTATACCACTCATACTTACTCCTCCAATACCTATCATATGTATATTTTTGTATTTTTTTATGTTTTCTATATTTGGCATTTTTTTCACTCCTCTAAATTTTATAAAATAAATTCTTATACAATAGAAAATATTTGATTTTGTATTATATAAAAGCATTATCAATTTTTGACATATTTTTTGCAGATAAATTATATAATTATATAATGCAAAATTCAAGAGTTTTTGGAAAATTAATCTTTAAAATAAGTATATTAATTAAAAAATATAATATGTATAAAATTTTTATGTGCAAGTTGCCCCCCTTTAATGGTTATATATTTGATATCATATCCGTTTGATTGAAGTGAAAAATAGAAAATCTTAAATATAAAACTGAGGAATGCTCACGGGAAAATGTATATATGTATATGATTTGAAACATTTTCTCGCTTCAATACGCAACATAATGATTTCTAAAATAAATTTATGGAACCCTTCCACTTAGTTCTCGCTTCGCTCGACGTGAACACTTTCCATAAATTTATTTAAGAAATTCTAATATTGCTTCAATCGTATTAGAAAAGTTTAAAATCTTATACATATATACATTTTTACTTAAGTGAGAGCGGCTCAGTTTTATATTTTAGATTTTCTTTTTGAATGTAATGAACATGATATGATATCAAATATATAACCATTAAAGGGGGCAACTTGCACACAAAAAATTTCTAAGGCTGTGAATTGTAACAATTAAAACGATACAATGAATTAAAAAAATTTTATAAAAAATGTAAAAAAAAGAAGGAAAAAAATTTTTTATGGAGAATAATAAGGTAAGTACATAAGAATAAACTAATATGTACAAATAATTAAAACTTAAGGAAGGACGGTGCACTAAAATGCAAATCACAGATGTACGTTTAAGAAAAGTAAATTCAGAGAACAGAATGAAAGCTGTTGCTTCTGTAACATTCGATAACGAATTCGCAGTACATGATATCAAAGTTATCGAAAGCCAAAATGGATTATTCATAGCTATGCCTAGCAGAAAAACTCCAAACGGAGAATTCAGAGATATAGCACATCCAATCAATGCTGAAACAAGAGAGAAAATTCAAAAAGCTATATTAGAAGCTTATGAAGCTCCAGAAACAGAGGAATCAGCAGAATAATATAAAAAAGAGGTTATGAAAAATAAATTTTCAACCTCTTTTATTTTTTATTCAGAAATAACATCCTCAAAAAGAGGATCATCAAAAAAATCTTTTAAAGTTATATTAAATCCTTCGCAGATATGAAGCATTGTATCCATTCTTAAATTTTTAGTATCATTTTTTAAAAAATCAGAAATTGTAGGTAGAGAAATTCCTGCAGCTTTAGACAAATCCCAAAGTTTCATATTTTTTTCTTTTAATAAAAACTTAATTCTTTTTCGAGTTGCATCAGAAAGTTGCATCATTCCACCTCTTTTCAAAAATTAATATAACTAATCAAAAAATAATGATTAATTAAATAAAATTATAGCAAAATGAAATAAAGAATAACTAAGGAATTTCTTAATTATAAATAAAAAATTAAGAAATTCCTTAATAAGTATTGCAGAAAAATATAATTAATGATATCCTATTAAGGAATTCCTTAATAGGATATAAAACAAAAGAGAAGGGAGAATAAAAATATGAGAAACCAAAGAAATAAAGAAGATAAAGGAATAACATTGGTTGCATTAGTAATCACTATAGTAATTCTATTAATTCTTGTGGGAATTTCAGTATCAACATTAACAAATACAGGCTTATTTAATAAAGCAAAGGAAGCAAGACAAAAATCAGAAAATGCACAAATATTGGAAAATTCAACATTAGCTAAATATGAAAACACTATTGAAAGTATAGACAATAATACAAGACAAGCTTCAGGATCATTGCAATTGGACTATGCAAAGGCTATAGATATATCATCCTATACATCTGAAGATAATAAATATATTATTCCTGATAATGGATTTTTAGTTGTACAGTATCAAGAATACAACACAACTGTTACTCATTATGTACAAATACATATAAATGATTATCCTTATATTCCATTGTTAAGTGATAATGAATGGGGGATACCAGAGAATTTTTCTACTATTATAAATAAAGGACAAAGTATTTATTTTACTTTTAGATATTATGATAATAACAATAGATTACAGGCTTTTTTTATACCATTTAAATAAAATGCCAGCGTAAAGAAAAAATCAAAGATATTAAGTAAAAGAAACTTAATATCTTTCGTTATATATTATTAAAGTTGCATAGCTTTCATAATATATAAATTACATTGTACAGAAAATTTATTAAAAGAAAGATTTAAACCAATAGCAACTTTTCCAAAATTTGAACAGCATTTGTAGCAGCACCTTTACGCAGATTATCGCTAACAACCCACAAATTAATACCAAAAGGAACACTA
Organism: uncultured Clostridia bacterium; assembly: GCA_934122385.1. Taxonomy (GTDB): domain Bacteria; phylum Bacillota; class Clostridia; order TANB77; family CAG-508; genus CAG-269. Next base: position 29,176 of record CAKOWP010000005.1, read on the forward strand.
TAATCACGCCTAATTCTACCAACAAAAACATCATCAAAACCATCAGCCTTAGAAGCTAAAGGATAATAATCTTTTTCAACATCATCAACAAGAATAATACCCGGAGAATTTTGCAAAAGCATCTTAACATCATAAATATCAAAATTAGACTTAAATTCAACATTGATACTTTCGCTATGGCAATTTCTTACAGGAACCCTAACGCAAGTTGCTGTAATAGGAAGAAATGGTTTATTTAATATTTTTCTAGTTTCATTAATCATTTTATACTCTTCTTTTGTATAACCATCAGATTCAAATATATCAATATGTGGTAAGCAATTATTAAATATAGGATGTTGGAATTTTTTTGGAGCTAACCCTTTAATACCATTTTCCAAATCTTCAATGCCAGCCTTACCAGCACCCGAAACAGCTTGATAAGTTGAATATACAATTCTTTTTATTTTATATCTATCGTCTAGTGGCTTTAGAGCAACAACAGCCTGAATTGTTGAGCAGTTTGGATTTGCAATAATACCTTTATTTTCAAATATCTTTTCAGGGTTAACTTCTGGAACAACCAAAGGTACATCTTTATCCATTCTGTAAATACTACTATTATCAATTACAGTGCAACCTGTTTGAACAGCAATAGGAATGTATTTTTTAGAAACACTTCCACCAGCACAGAAAATTGCGTAATCAAATTTGTAATTAAATGATTCCTCAGTTAATTCCTGAATTATATAGTTTTGACCTAAAAATTGTACCTTGCTTCCTGCAGATTTTTTAGAAGCAAATAATGTATATGTACAGTTTTTTAAATTTTTTTCTTCTAATACTTTTAATACAGTTCGACCAACTAAGCCGGTTGAACCTACTATAGCAACTTTATAATTTGTTTTCAAAATAAATACCTCCATAATCTTTTTATTTTAATATATTTATTTGAAATGAAAAATGTTACTGATCAAAAATGTAAGTTTAAACTGTGAATTGTAACAAACCGTAACATAATTAATAAAAAAATTTCAAAAAAGATTGCATAATTTTGACAATAATAGTATAATAGATTATGTGAGATAATAAAAATAGAATAAAAGAAAAAAGAGAGGTAGAAAAAATGGATTATGTTTATATACTAAGAGAAGCATTAGTATGGATAATAACAATATTCTGGTTATATCAAGTATTAGTAAGTGTATGCTCATTAGTAAAAATAAAAGAAAAACCATTAAAAAACAAAAAAACAAACAAATTCATGGCAATAATACCAGCACATAATGAAGAAGCAGTAGTTGGGAACTTAATAGAAAGTTTAAAAAATCAAGACTATGACAAAGATGCATACGATATTTATGTAATAGCAGACAATTGCACAGATAGAACAGCAAGAATAGCAAGAGAAGCTGGTGCAATAGTATATGAAAGATATGACGAAACAAAGAAAACAAAAGGATATGCACTAGACTGGTTCTTACAACAAAAAATAAAAGAAGATGCACCATATGATGCAATATGTATATTTGATGCAGATAATATAGTAGATAAAAACTTCTTAAAAGCAATGAACAAAAAACTATGTCAAGGTGAAGAAGTTGTTCAAGGATATAGAGACATTAAAAATCCAACAGATAACTGGATAACATCAGGATATGCATTATTCTACTGGACAATGCACAAATTCTATCATTTAGCAAGATATAATTTAGGACTATCACCATTATTAAATGGAACAGGATTTATGGTAAGCTTTAATATTATAAAAGAAAATGGTGGATGGAAAACAGTAACATTAACAGAAGACATAGAATTTTCATTACAAAGAATTTTAAAAGGAAAAAGACTTGGATGGGCAACAGATGCAATTGTATATGATGAACAACCAACAGGATTTGCACAAAGTTGGTCACAAAGAAGCAGATGGACAGTTGGACATATGCAATGTATGAAAGAATATACAGGCAAATTAGCTGAAGCCGCTAAAGAGAAAAAAACAATGATGAACTTTGATGGTTTCTTATATATTATAGGAAGTATACCAATGTTTATCTTAACATTACTTTTATTAGTATCTAACTTTGTTTTATATGCTATGGATGGGATGACACAAACTGAATTAGTAATTAATATATTAAGATATTTAGTACCAACATTTGTATTACCATCATTAACAGCTGCATTTGTTATGTGGATAGATGGTAAACCAATAAAACCAATGGTAAAAGGATTATTCACATATCCATTATTCATGGGTTCATGGCTATTAATAAACTTCAAATGTTTATTTAAAAGAGATACAAGTTGGGAAAAAATTACTCATAATAGAAGCATAAAAATTGATGATGTAAGTGAAAATATAGAAGATACAGTAAAAGAAGTAGAGAAAATTTAATAACAAAACATATTAATAAAAAATAAAAACTAGGTTTTTAATAAAAAATCTAAAAAAAACTTGCATTTATGCCAAAAATTGGGTATAATATAGATATCAACATACGAGACAGTAAAGAGTGGGAACAAATCCCACTCTTTAGTTTTGAAAATAAAGGAGGTAAAAATTGGCAAGTATAGAAGAAAAAGTAACAAAACTAGTAGAACCAATAATTGAAAATTTAGATTATGAACTATATGATGTAGAATACGCCAAAGAGGGAAAAAACTACTTCTTACGAATATTCATAGACAGTGAAAAAGGTATTGACTTAAATGATTGTGAAAAAGTAAATGATGCAGTAAATGATATCTTAGATAAAGAAAATTACATTAAAGAACAATACTTTTTAGAAATATCTTCACCAGGAATAGAAAGAGTGTTAAGAAAAGACAAACATTTAGAAAAAAATATTGGTGAAGAAGTAAATGTAAAACTATTCAAAAAAGATGAAAATGGAGCAAAAGAATATTTAGGCAAATTAAAAGAATTTAATCAAAATGAAATTGTTTTAGAAACAGAAGAACAAGAAATAAAAATAGAAAGAAAAAATATAGCACAAATAAAAACAGTTTATAACTGGTAAAAGAAAAACCATCGGGGACGTTCTTAAATTGGTTGAACGCCCGAAGGGCAATTCAACCAATTTAAGAACGTCCCCGATGGTTTTTCCTTTAAAAATAAATAATAGGAGGAATAAAAAATGAAAGCTATTGATAACAAAGAGTTAATATTAGCATTAGAAGAATTAGAAAAAGAGAAAGGAATAAAAAAAGAGTATGTACTAGAATCAATAGAAACAGCATTAGTTACAGCATATAAAAGAAACTTTGATGCACTAGAAAATGTAAAAGTTGATATAGACCATCAAACAGGTGCAACACACATTTATTCAGTAAAAGAAATAGTTGAAAATGCAAATGACGAAGTAACAGAAATAAGCCTAGAAGAAGCACATAAAATTAACAAAAACTTAACATATGGAGACACTGTTGATATTGAAATAGTACCAAAAGACTTTGGAAGAATTGCTGCACAAACTGCAAAACAAGTTATAGTTCAAAAATTAAGAGAAGTTGAAAGAGATTTAATATTTGACGAATACACACAAAAGAAAGGTGAAATCGTTTCAGGTATTATCCAAAAAGCTGATAAAAATATAGTTGTAGTTGATTTGGGAAAAATTGAAGGAATAATGCTTTCTAAAGAACAAGTTCCAACAGAAAAGTATAGAGTAAATGATAAAATAAAAGCTTACATAGTTGATGTTGAAAGAGGATTAAAAGGTGCACCACAAGTAATGATTTCAAGAAGTCACCCTGATTTTGTAAGAAAATTATTAGAATTTGAAATACCAGAAATATATGAAGGTGTTATAGAAATAAAAAGTGTATCAAGAGATGCAGGTTCAAGAAGTAAAGTTGCAGTATATTCACCAGACCCTAATATTGACCCAGTTGGTTCATGTGTTGGTGCAAAAGGTGTAAGAATTCAAAATGTTATAAATGAATTAAATGGTGAAAAAATAGATGTAATCGAATGGGATGAAGACCCAAGTATATTCATAGCTTCAGCATTATTACCAGCACAAATTTTAGCTGTTGATATAAAAGAAGATGAAAGATTTGCAGAAGTTATAGTTCCAGATGATCAATTATCATTAGCAATTGGAAAAGCTGGTCAAAATGCTAGATTAGCAGCAAAATTAACAAACTGGAAAATTGATATAAAATCAGAATCTCAATTTAGACAAATTCTTCAAGAACAACAAAATCAAGCTGAAAATAACGAAGAAACAGAAAATGATGAAGAGGTAGAAGATAGCGAAGAATAATAATTGCGTGATAATAATTGGAAAGCAGGCATAAATTTAAAGGAAGGTGTATGTTATGAAAAAACAACCACAAAGAACATGCATGGGATGTAATCAAAAAAAAGACAAAAAAGAATTAATCAGAATAGTAAAAAACAAAAACAATGAAATATCAGTTGATAGAACAGGAAAAAAAGAGGGACGCGGAGCATATATCTGTGATGATGTAAATTGTTTAGATAAATTAATCAAAAGTAAAAGACTAGAAAGAGTTTTTGAAATGTCAATTTCAGACGAAATTTATGAAAGTTTAAGAGGTGTAATTATTGATAAATAATAATATATTAGGACTAATTGGACTAGCAATGAAAGCCGGAAAAGTAGCATTTGGAGCAGATAGTGTTGAAGAAACTATAACAAAAAGAAAAGCAAAGTTAATAATAGTTTCTAATGAGAGTTCAGAAAGAACAAAAAGTAAATTTATAAAATTATGTGAGAATTATAAAATACCAATAATAATAGATGGGACTATTGATGAACTAAGTAAAACGATAGGAAAAAGTAACAAAGCTGTAATTGGTATAAAAGATATAAATTTTGCAAATTCAATTCAAAAAAAATACGATGGGGGTGATGTTATTGGGTAAGGTAAAAATTTATGAAATAGCAAAAAAGCTAGGCTTAGCCAGTAAAGAAGTATTAGAGATGGCACAAAAACTAAATATAGAAGTTAAAAGTCATATGAGTGGTGTAGAAGAAGAAGAAGCTAGAAAAATAGAAAATAGCTTATCAAAAAAATCTGATTCAAAACCAGAAATGACCTCAAAAAAAGATGTAAAACCAAGTAATACATCAAAAAAAGAAGAAAAAGCACCAGTTATAATAAGAAGAGAAGTTATTATAAATGATGAAGATAATCAAAAAAATAATAAAACAAAAAAAGAAAATAAAAGCAATATAGGGATAGTTGAAAGAAAACAAAATAAAGATTTTAATATAGTTTACAGAAATAAGCCCAATAAACCTAAAACTGTTAATGAATTGTTTGGACTTAATAAGCCAGAACCAAAGAAAGAAGTTGTAAAAGAAGAAGTAAAAAGTAAAAATGTAAAAGAACAGGCACAAATAGAGCCAGTAAAAAAAGAAGAAATTAAAAGACAAGGGGATAGTAATTTAACAATGCAAGCACAAGTAGCAGAAAAAAGAAATTCTACAACAGAAAATAGAAATAATAGAAATTTCAATAATTCAGAAAGAACTAATAACTTTAGTAAAAATAATTTTAATAATAGAAATGGTAATTCAAGAAACAATCAAAACAACAGAAATAACTTCAATAATAGAAATAATTCTGAAAACAGAAGCGGTTTTGAAAATAGAAATAATTTTGAAAATAAAAATGGTTTTGATAACAGAAATAGCAGATTTAATAACAATAGAAATGGTAGAAATGGTGAATTCAACAGTTCAAATAGCAGAAATAATTTCAAAAAAGATAATGGAAACTTCAATAATAAAAATAATTATAATGGAAATAATTATAACAGAAGACCATTAGATGAAAAAGGAATTGAAAAGAACATTAAAAACATAATGGCTGTTGATACTGTTGAAAAAGAAATTGTTAGAGATTATAGTAAAAATATTGATAAACAAAAATTAAATAATAGATTTGATGATAACAAAAACAAAAAATCAAAATCAAGAAGAAGTGAAAATAGCTTTGACGAAGGAAAATTAAAATCATTAAAGCAAACAAGCAAATTATCAAATATGTTTGAAGACCAAGATGGTGGAATGCTTGATTACTATGATTTAACAACACAAAGAGGCAGAAAAGGCAAGAAAAAACAAGTTAAAAATGAAGAAAGAAATAAACAAAAAATATTTGAATTAACAGAGATTGAAATACCAGATACAATATCAGTAAAAGACCTAGCAGCAGAAATGAAGAAAACAACTGCAGAAGTTATTAAAAAATTATTTGGATATGGAATTATGGCTACAATCAACCAAGACTTAGACTTTGATACAGCATTTTTGGTTGCTGGAGAATTTGGAATTACAGCTAAAAAGAAAGAAACTGTAACAGACGAGGATATCTTATTTGATGATTCTGAAGATAAAGAAGAAGACTTAGAAGTAAGACCACCAGTAGTTGTTGTTATGGGACACGTTGACCATGGTAAAACATCATTACTTGACACTATTAGAAAAACAAATGTAATTGGTGGAGAAGCAGGTGGAATCACACAGGCAATTGGTGCTTACAAAGTTAAAGTAAATGGTAGAGAAATCACATTCTTAGACACACCAGGACATGAAGCATTTACAGCAATGAGAGCCAGAGGTGCTCAAATAACTGATATAGCAATATTAGTAGTTGCAGCAAATGATGGTATAATGCCACAAACAGTTGAAGCTATAAACCATGCAAAATCAGCAGGAATACCAATTATAGTTGCAATAAACAAAATTGATTTACCAGACGCAAATGTTGACAAAGTAAAACAAGAATTAATGAACTATGAATTAGTACCAGAAGAATGGGGTGGAGACACAATATGTGTACCAATCTCTGCCAAAAACAACATAAACATTGACCAATTATTAGAAATGGTATTACTAGAAGCAGATGTTCTTGAACTAAAAGCAAATCCAAACAAACAAGCAAAAGGTGTTGTTATAGAAGCAAGACTTGACAAAGGCAAAGGAGCAATAGCAACAATGCTTGTACAAAGAGGAAAACTAGATGTTGGAGATACAATAATTGTTGGTTCTTCAATTGGTAGAATAAGAGCAATGACAAACGAAAACGGTAAAAAAGTAAAATCAGCAGGACCATCAACACCAGTAGAAATAATGGGATTAACAGAAGTACCAGAAGCTGGAGATACATTCTACGAAGTTAAAGACGAAAAAACAGCTAAACACTTAATCGAAAAGAGAAAACGTGAAGCTAGAGAAAAATCAATTGGAGCTGGAACCAAAGTTACACTTGATAATCTATTTGAACAAATGGAAGAAGGAAACTTAAAAGTATTAAACTTAATTGTAAAAGCAGATGTTCAAGGATCTGTAGAAGCTGTTAAACAATCAATGGAAAAATTACAAAACGAAGAAGTAAGAGTAAAAGTTATCCATGCAGCACCAGGAGCAGTAAACGAATCAGATGTAACACTTGCAAAAGTATCAAATGCAATAATAATTGCATTCAATGTTAGACCAATACCAGCAGCAAAAGAAATGGCAGAAAAAGAAGAAGTGCAAATTAAACAATACTCTGTAATTTACCAAGCAATAGAAGAAGTTGAAGCTGCAATGAAGGGAATGTTAGCACCAAAATATGAAGAAAAAGTAATAGGAAATGCAGAAGTAAGACAAACATTTAGAATATCAAATGTTGGAACAATTGCAGGTGCTTATGTTCTATCAGGTAAAGTTGAAAGAAATGCAGGAGTTAGAGTTGTAAGAGATAATGTTGTAATTCATGAGGGAAAACTTGCCACATTGAAGAGATTCAAAGATGATGCAAAAGAAGTAACAAAAGGATTTGAATGTGGTATGCAAATTGAAAACTACAATGATGTTAAAGAAGGAGATATCATTGAAGTGTATGTTATGGAAGAAATTAAGAGATAGAGAAAATGAATGAAAAGCAGCATCTTGCACATTTTTAATCAAGTTAATAAACATCGACATACAAGAGTATGCCTTCTGCTTATTAACTTGCTTGAAAACGCACAATATACTACTTTTGCTTCGTTTCTAAATATGAAAAAAATGAAAGGTGAAATAAATGCCTAATAAACATCAAATTCAAAAAGATTTTTATACAAAAATGAGTGAGTGGAAAGAAAACTATAAAGTAAACACAGAGACTCAAAATGAAGAAAATAAAAAAGAAGAACACCAAAAATTAATATTAAGAGAATCATGCTTTAAGGGAATTGATGGAACAAGAATAGAAAGTATGGCTTTTAAAGATACTCCAGAACATAAATCTATAGTAGAGGAAGCTAACAAAAGAATTGAAGAAGGCAGAAGAAGAGAAGCAAAAGCTTGTAATGATGCAAAATATTATTTTGGAAGATAAAAAAATCGGGATTAGGGGACGGGTCTCCAATCCCGAAAAAATGCAATTAAGAGGAGGTAGACAAAATGCCTAATAAAAACAATAACAGAATGGGACGTATTGACGAAGAATACAGAAAAGAATTAAGTCAAATTATTGGTTTTGAATTAAAAAATTCAAGCATTACAGGAATGATAAGTGTTACAAAAGTAAAAGTAACACCAGACTTGAAATATGCAAAAGTATATGTAAGCATTTTTAATTCAAAAAATATAAAAGACACAATGGAAGGACTTAAAAAATCATCAGGATTTATAAGAACAGAATTGGCAAAAAGAATCAATTTAAGAAACACACCAGAATTGATATTTGAAATAGATGATTCAATGGAATATGGAGCAAAAATAGATTCAATATTAAAAGAAATAATGCCAAACAAATAAATTGTCAAAGTGAACCAATGGGACGTTGTTAAATTGGTTGAAAATTTAAAAGAACAAATCTGAAAATTTTCAATTTTCAGTAAATTTTAATTAGTAAACACATTTAGTAATTCAACCAATTTAACAACGTCCCCATTGGTTCACAAAAATGGCAGGAATGGAGAAGATTATGACTTTAGATAATATATTAGAAGAAGTAAAAAAAGCTGAAACAATAGTAATAATGGCACATGAAACACCAGATGGAGATGCAATTGGAAGTTGTTTAGCTATGAGAGTTGCCTTAAAACAACTAGGAAAAAATGCTGATGTAATAATAAGAGAAGTTCCAAAAATATTTGACTTTCTACCTGGAAGGGAAGAAATAAAAATAGATTCAGATGTAGAAAGATATGACTTAGCAATAAGCTTGGACTGCGCGGACTTCAAAAGGCTAGTAGGAAATGAATATTTTGAAAAGGCAAAACAAACAATAGTAATAGACCACCACAGCAGTAACAAAATGTATGGAGATATTAACTTTGTAAATCCAGTTGCACCAGCTTGTTGCCAAATATTAATAGGAATGTTCCAATACTTTAATATCAACATAGACAAAGAGTTAGGAACATGTATATTAACAGGAATCATTACAGACACAGGGGGATTCAGATATTCAGGAGTAACACCAGAAACATTTGAATTCACAGCTGAATTGCTAGAAAAAGGTGTAAATGTTTCAGATATTTATAAAAGAGTTTTAGAGACAAAAACAAAAGCAAACTTTGAATTAATGAGAAGAACAATAGACAGAATGGAATTCTTAGAAGATGGAAAAGTTACTTTTACATACATAACAAATAAAGATTTGGAAGAAGTAAATGCTGGAATAGGAGACCATGAAGGCCTAGTTGAAATAGGCAGAGATGTTGAAGGCGTTGAAGTTTCTGTATTTATTAGACAAAAAGATGATGACGAAAATACATATAAAATTTCTATGCGTTCAAATGACTATGTTAATGTTTCTGATATATGCATGATGTTTGGTGGCGGAGGTCACGAAAAAGCAGCAGGAGCTATAGCTCAAGGAGACGTGGAACAAGTAAAACAAAAAGTTATGAGAGAAATAAGAAAAGTATTAAAATAAGAAAATCGGGATTGGGGGACGGGTCTTTAATCCCGATTTTTTAGAAAGGAAAATATGGACGGAATAATAATCATAAATAAAACAAAAGGATGCACATCACACGACATTGTATATAAAATAAAAAAGATGCTAAATGAAAAAGTAGGGCATACCGGAACGTTAGACCCAATGGCAGAAGGAGTACTACCAATCTTAATTGGCAAAGGAACATTGCTTTCAAAATACTTAATAAATCATGACAAAAAATACATTGTTGAACTACAACTAGGAATAAAAACAGACACAGCAGATTCAGAGGGTAAAATAATAGAAGAACAACAAGTAAACGAAAGCCTTTTAAATAACGAAAACATAACAAATATATTACATACATTTATAGGAAAACAGGAGCAAGTACCACCAATTTATTCTGCAATAAAAGTGAATGGAAAAAAACTATATGAATATGCAAGAAAAGGTCAACAAGTTGAACTAAAACCAAGACAAATAGAAATTTATAATATTGATTTAATAGACTATTCACCAGAAAAAAAACAAATAAAATTTGAAGTTTTTTGTGGGAAAGGTACATATATCAGAAGTCTGTGTGAAGATATAGCTACAAAATTTGGAACGGTTGGATACATGAAATCACTTAAAAGAATACAAGTTGGAGACTTTAAAATTGAAGATAGTATAACAATAGAAGAATTAAATAATATTATTCAAAATTCCAAAAGCAATATGATAAATGATACAAAAATTGATAAAAATGATAATGAAAAGATGGAAAATGTAACAACAGAAATTTTAAACAACAAAATAATATCAGTTGAAAGTATATTTGAAAATTCGCTATCAATAGAATTAGACAATAGAAAGTTAGAACTTTTTTTAAATGGAGTTATGCTAACACAAAATTTTGAGGATGGAGTCTACAAAATATATAGCCGTACAAGTTGTAATACAAATAAATTTATTGGAACAGGAACTATAAAGGATAAGCTCTTAAAAAGAGACATTATATTGTAAAAATATTATCAATCTATAATAATATTAAAATAACTAGAAGATTGAAAATGAAACTTAAAATAAATATTTCATAAAAAATAGAACACCGCATATACTTTATAAAAAAGATATGAGGTGTTTTTATGTTTTATATAGAAAAAAATGACAAGCCCAATTGGATAGTAAGAATCTTAAATTTGATTAAAGTTGAAGACAATACTATAACAGTGCCAATTTGCGAAAAAACAAAAAGTAAGCAAATAGAAAAAATTGCTCAAAAAACAAATAAAATAATAAATAAATTATCAAATAGCAAAAAGGCAGTATTAAGCAAACAAGCACAAGAAGAGGTTCAATTTGTAAACTATTTAAATTCATATGGAATACAAATTGCAAATGGAAGGTGGCTATTTGAAATATTGTTAACAAATATAGTTGAATATTTGATACATAAAAAGAAAATTGAAAAAGCAAATATATCAATATTGATAAATGATTTAACAGAAATAGAACTAAGAAACATAAAAACACTTGCAATAAAATACAAAACGATAAATATTGTAACAAATCATATAGAAAAATTCACGAAATTAGAGGAACAACTACAAGAAGAAGGGGTAATAATTACAATCACTAATAATAAAAAGAAAAGTTTAATGAAGTCAAATATTATTATAAATGTTGATTTTCCTAAAGAATTATTAAATAAATATAGAATAAAAGAAGATAGCAATATAATTAATCTAAGAGGAAAAATGAAAATCATTCAAAAAAGATTTAATGGTCTTAATATTAATAATTATGAAATTGATTTTAGAGACGATAAAAAGGAAATTTGTGCTTATAGTGGTAAATTCTATTTAAGAGATTTGTATGAGTCTAAGTTGTATAAAAAACAAGGAATAGATGCAATACTGCAGGAAATAAACAGAGATAAAATTGTAATAAAAAAATTATATTTAAATAATGGTACTATTTAAAAAATTTTTTCCTAAACTCTTTTAATTTATAAAAAAGTATAATATAATAGAGGTGTTAATGCAAATATTGGCAAGGAGGTACATAAAATGCCAAACAGTAGTAATAGAAACAATAGATATCAAAAAAATACAAGCAAAACAAGGACAAACAATACAAGAACAAATACAAAAAGACCAAGCAATAAAACAACAGCAAAAGCACACAAAAAGAAAAAAATGAATCCAAAATTCAAAATGTTCTTAAAAATATTATTAGTAATATTCTTACTTTTATGTGTAGTAGGAGCAGGTATAGTTGCAGCAATGTTTTTCGGATTATTTGGTGACCAATTCGAAATAACAAAAGAAGAACTAATAGTAGGAAATTCTAATACAATAGTTTTAGACAGAGACGGAAATGAAATCGCAAATTTAAGTAGTGACGAAAAAAGAAAAACAATATCATTAAGTGAAATGTCACCATATTTACCAAAGGCCTATGTGGCAATAGAAGATAAAAGATTTTACTCACATAATGGTGTAGATATAAAAAGAACAGCAGGAGCAATACTAGGAGCAGTAACAGGAAATTCTTCTTATGGAGGAAGTTCAATAACACAACAATTGGTAAAAAATATAACAAAAGATAAAGCTAGGTCAGGAGTTGCCGGTGTAGTAAGGAAAATGAAAGAATGGTCAAAAGCCGTACAAGTAGAAAGAATGATATCAAAAGACCAAATTCTTGAATTATACTTGAATATAATATTTGTAGGCGGAAATGAACTTCACGGAGTTGAACTTGCATCACAATATTATTTTAATAAGAGTGCAAAAGACTTAGATTTAGCAGAATGTGCGTTTTTAGCAGGAATTAATAATTCACCAAATGCATATAATCCATATGATACATCACTAGACCAAGAGAAAACAGCAAATTTAAGAAAAGAAAGAACACTAACAGTTTTAAAAGAAATGAAATCTCAAGGTATGATAGAAAATGAAGACGAATATAATGCAGCAGTTGCAAAAGTTGAGGCTGGCTTAACATTTGAAAAAGGATACTCAGGCGCATCAAATTATTCATATCATACAGATGCAACAATAAAACAAGTAATTGAACAAGTAATGGAAGAAAAAAATATTTCAAGAGATTTAGCTGAAAATTATGTTTATAGTAGCGGATTAACAATATATTCAACAGAAGATTCAAAAGTTCAAGCAAGAGTTGAAGAAGAATTAGCTAAGACAAAATATCAAATTTCAGGAAAAGAGAAAAATCCTGATGGAACATTAAAAAATGACCATACTCAAGCAGGAATTGTAATAATAGACAATGAAACAAGCCAAGTAGTTGCAGTAGGTGGAAATTTAGGAGAACAAAAAACAGTAGGATTATTAAACAGAGGAACACAAGCGGTAAGACAAACAGGTTCTTCTATGAAACCATTAGCTGATATAGTTCCAGGATTACAAGAAAAAGTAATTACTGCAGCAACAATATATGACGATTCAACAACAGATTTTGGTGGAGGATATAAACCAGGTGATTACAACGATCCAAAAGGACTTATAAATATAAGAAGTTGTATTAGAACATCTCAAAATATACCTATGGTAAAAGTAATGATGGAATTAACACCAAAGAAATCAATAGAATATTTGAAAAAAATGGGAATAACAACATTAGATGATGACAAAGATAATAATCCATCACTTTCAATAGGTGGATTAAGTAATGGTATTACACCATTAGAGATGGCCGGAGCATATGCTTCAATTGCAAATGACGGTGTTTATACAACACCAATACTTTATACAAAAGTAGTAGATAGCAATGGAAATGTAGTGTTAGAACCAAAACAAGAAAAAACAAAAGTTATTTCAGAACAAAATGCATATTTAACAAGGTCAATTGTTAAAGAACCTACACAAAGTGGTGGTACAGCAACATATTGCGCAATCCCTGGAATGGAAACTTGTGCAAAAACAGGTTCAACAGATGACTATAAAGATAGATGGCTTTGTGGAATGACACCATATTATACAGCTGCTTGTTGGTGGGGATATGATTCTCCTGAACCATTAAAATTAGGAAAAACAGTTTATAGTGTAGATGGAAGAAACCCAGCAGGACAGATATGGTCATCAATTATGAAAGATATTCATAAAGGCTTAACAAACAAAAACTTTAATACACCATCAACTGGTATAGTAACAAAAACAGTATGTAAAGATACAGGATGTATTGCAACAACAACATGCACTAACACATATTCAGAAATATTTACAGCAGACAATATTCCAGAAACTTGCCAAGGTCACGGAGTACAAAAAATATGTACAGAATCTGGAAAAGTTGCAAATGAATATTGCCCAGCTGACAAAGTTAAGACTGTAAGTTACGGCGGAGTTATTCCAAAAGAACAATTAAAGTTATGGAATACACTTAAACAGCCAAAAGTTGCTAGTGAAAAAATAGAAGATGTATGTACAATTCATACAAAACCAGTAGAGAAACCAGCAGAGACACCGGTTGCTCCTGCAACAAATACAACAACAAATAATACTGTAGAGAATAAAACAAATACAACAACAGGACCTAATAATACGACAGAGAAACCTAATAAGAATGATACTGCTGTGGATGAGACTACAGAGTAATAAAAGCACATACTGATGCTGTAACAAGCAAGCTTTAACAGCATCAGTGCTCGCCAAAATTTAATTCTTTTGCAACTATATAGAAATAAAAAAAGAAAGGAACAAAAATGGACATATTTTTTTATAATACATTAACAAGAAAAAAAGACAAATTTGAACCATTAGATCCATCAGAAATAAGAATATATTCTTGTGGACCAACAGTATATAAAGATGCAACAATAGGAAATATGAGAACAAATATATTTCAAGATGTATTAAGAAGAACATTACGTTACAATGGATATAAAATAAAACATGTAATGAACATAACAGATGTTGGGCATCTAGTATCAGATGGTGATGATGGCGAAGACAAAATGTTAAAATCAGCTAGAGAAGAGCACAAAACACCATTACAAATAGCAGAACATTATACAAAATTGTTTTTTGACGATTTAAAATCATTAAATGTAGAAACACCAGAAATAGTATGTAAGGCAACAGACAATATAAAAGAAATGCTTGAATATGTTGAAAAACTAATGGAAAATGGATATGCCTACGAAACATCAACTGCAATTTATTTTGATATATCAAAGTTAGACAAATACCCAATATTATCAAACTTAGATGTAGAAAATCAAAAAGCAGGTGCAAGGGTTGAAGTAGACCCAGAAAAAAGAAATCCACATGATTTTGCATTATGGATAAAAGCCCCAGAAAATCATTTAATGAAATGGGATAGCCCTTGGGGACCAAGTTACCCAGGATGGCATATAGAATGTTCAGCAATGGGACAAAAATATTTAGGAGACCAATTTGATATACATACAGGTGGAATAGATTTAATACCAACACATCACGAAAATGAAATTGCACAAAGCAAAGGAAAATGTGGCAAAATTCCAGCAAGATATTGGCTACATGGAGAATATCTACTTATAAACGGCGGAAAAATGTCAAAATCATTAGGAAATGTATATTTAGTAAAAGATATAAAAGAAAGAGGATATGACCCTATTGTATATAAATTATTCAGCTATTCTTGCCATTACAGAAACAAATTAAACTTCACATGGGAAGGAATAGATGCAGCATCTAAGTCATTAGAGAGATTACGTAATAGTTATCAAATAAACTTGAATGGAACAGATGAATTAACAGCAGAAGACAGGGAAAAATTAGCAAAAATAGAAGAGAACTTCCATAAAGCAATAAATGACGATTTGAATATGCCACTTGCAATGAGCTTTGTTTGGGAAGTTGCAAGATTCGAAAAGAAGAATCCAGAAGTTGCAAAATTACTTGCAAAATTTGACACAGTTCTTGGAATCAAAATTGATGAAGTGAATTCAGAAAAAGAAGAAATTCCACAGGAAATTTTAGAGTTAGTTGAACAAAGAAAAACTGCAAGAGAAAATAAAGATTGGGCTAAATCAGATGAATTGAGAGACTTAATTAATCAAAAAGGATATAGTGTTAAAGATACAAAAGAGGGACAAATAATATCAAAAAATTAATCTTTATAAAGATAAGGCAATAAGCTTTATCTTTTTTCGGCTGAAAGTCAATAGTTGGGGTGGAAAACTTTGAAAGTTTTCTGCTCCAATATTTTTATGCATTTTTAAAAT